>JANXLP010000331.1 GCA_025355125.1 Opitutaceae bacterium
GCGCTGGTAGCCGAGCGAGCGGTAGGCCCCGGAAAGGTGCGGTGGAATCGGGTAGTGAATCTGTGTGCCGATACCGACTGCGGTGAGATGCTCGCGGAGGGCGGGGCGATGCGCGGTGCGGACGACAAAAAGATGCCACACAGGTTCAGCCCATGGTGGCACGAATGGTAGCACGAGATCGCCAACGCCGGCGAGTTGGGTCAGGTAACGTGCGGCGAGGACGACGCGGCGGGCGTTCCATGCGGCGAGGTGGGAGAGTTTAACGCGAAGAAAGGCGGCGGAGAATTCGTCGAGACGGGAGTTGATGCCGATCTCATCGTGATGGTAGCGCTCGCGGGAACCGTAGTTGCGGAGGGAGCGAAGGCGGGTGGCGAGAGCGGTGTCGTTAGTCGTGACGGCGCCTGCGTCGGCGAGAGCGCCGAGGTTTTTGGTGGGGTAGAAACTGATGCCGGCGGCGTGGCCGAGGGCACCGCTGGCGCGGCCGTGGGACCGGGCACCGTGGGATTGGGCGGCGTCTTCGAGGACGAAAAGATTGTGTTCGGCTGCGAGCGAGTTGATCGCAGACATGTCGGCACATTGGCCGTAGAGATGGATGGGCAGGACGGCTTTGGTGCGCGGAGTGATGAGGGTGGCGAGCCGGGAGGGGGCTAGGTTGTAGGTGTTCGGGTCGGGTTCGCAAGGGATGGGCTTGGCGCCGACATGAGTGACGGCGAGCCAGGTGGCGATGTAGCCGTTGGCAGGAACGATCACCTCGTCGCCCGGGCCGATGCCGCGGGCCATGAGCACGATTTGTAGGGCTTCGAGGCCGTTGGCGACGCCGATGCAGTGAGCGCTACCAACTGAGGCCGCGTAGGCGGCCTCAAAGGTCTCAATCTCGCGGCCAAGGAGAAACCAGCCGGAGTCGGCGACCCGCGCGTGGGCGGCGTCGAATTGAGTCCTGAGTTCTGCGGTAGCAGGTTTAAGGTCAAGAAAGGGAACGGTCATGCGGAAGGCAAAGTTACGTGAAGTTGCTAAGTGACGTGCCGCGTTTGCCTTGGTCGTCTTAGGAAGCCCGTCAACCAAGACCACCTAATGCGATTTCGTATTAGATACAGAAACTCCAAACAAATAGCATATTAAAATAGTGATGGCGTAAACTACGCTGACGTCTCAAAGCGGCCGTCAACTCCACGCCGGGTAATACCAAATCGGCAGCATACAATGTAATGGATGATCACAGTAATTTATTGATGGCGCCGCGTGTAATTTGGAAATTTGCACGAGTAATACCGCCGCCTCATTCGATGGTGATCAAAATCTTGTTGCCAGTGGCTCTGGGTAACAGCGACGTTCATATTTCAACATTATGAAAGTCGTAATTCTCTGCGGTGGTAAAGGGACGCGCCTGCGTGAAGAAACCGAATATAGGCCGAAGCCTATGGTGCCTGTGGGGAACCGGCCAATTGTTTGGCATATTATGAAAACATATGCATATTATGGGCATAAAGAATTTATTCTCTGCCTCGGTTACAAAGGGGAGATGATCAAGGATTACTTCCGGAATTATTTGTGGAACACCTGTGATATCACTATGATGCTTGGGCGCAACCCGGCGGTTAAGTTTCATGACACGCACGACGAGGAGGATTGGAGCGTTACGCTCGCCGATACAGGGGAGGACTCGATGACGGCATTCCGGGTCAAGCAGATCGAGCGATATATCCCAAAAGGTGAGCCTTTCCTGCTAACCTACGGCGACGGACTCTCGACGATCGATATCAATGCCTCGATCGCGGCGCACAAGACCTCCGGCAAGATCTGCACGATCTCGGCGGTGCATCCCGCCGGCCGCTTCGGTGCACTCCGGATCGAGGACGATGGGAAGATCCATGCCTTCAGCGAAAAGCCCCAGTTCGAAGAAGCCTTTGTTAACGGTGGTTACATGGTCTGCGAGCACCGGATGTTCGACTACCTGCCCGCGGATCCGAACATGATGCTCGAGCGTAAGCCGATGGATGACTTGGTCCGCGACGGCCAACTTCACGCTTATCGCCACGAGGGATTCTGGCAGCCGATGGATACTTATCAGGAGTCCCAGCACCTGAACAAACTTTGGGCCGAGAACAAAGCGCCGTGGAAGGTTTGGTAAGCCCGATGTCCTTCGCTGATACCTACCGCGGTAAGCGGGTCCTCGTTACGGGTCACACCGGCTTCAAAGGCTCGTGGCTGTGCGAATGGCTGCTCTCGCTCGGTGCCGACGTGACGGGCTTTGCGCTCGCGCCCGCCACCACTCCGGCGCTGTTCGATCAACTCGGTCTCTCCGGACGCCTCCGCCACGTCTTGGGGGACGTGCGTGATCTCTCCGCCGTTCGTCGTGTCATCGACGAGACCAAGCCCGAGTTCGTCTTCCACCTCGCGGCGCAGCCCCTCGTGCGCCTGTCTTACGACCAACCCGTCGAGACTTATGCGGTGAACATAATGGGCACCGTCAACGTGCTGGAAGCCATGCGGCTCGCGTCGCGCCCCTGCATCGTCGTTTCGATCACGACGGACAAGTGCTACGAGAACAAAGAGTGGGTGCACAGCTACCGTGAAGAAGATCCCCTGGGCGGCTACGACCCCTACAGTTCTTCCAAAGGCGCCGCGGAACTGGTGATTGCCTCCTACCGGCGGTCTTACTTTTCCGGCCCCGAATCCAAGGTGAAGCTCGCCTCGGTCCGCGCCGGCAACGTCATCGGTGGCGGTGACTGGGCCCTCGACCGGATCGTGCCGGATTGCATCCGGGCCCTCAAACGGGCTGAAGCGATCCCGGTCCGCAACAAGATCGCGACCCGTCCTTGGCAACACGTGCTCGAACCGCTTTCCGGCTATCTCTGGCTCGGTGCCTGTCTCGCCAATCCGCAACTTTCGTCCTTCAGCGCTCAGCTCCCTTCCGGGTTCAACTTCGGTCCGGCCCTTTCGTCCAATCGCGCGGTGGCCGACTTGGTCCAAGAGATCCTTAAGCACTGGCCCGGTCGCTGGGACGATAAGAGTGATCCCAAAGCGGTCCACGAAGCCAAGCTGCTCAATCTCGCGACCGACAAGGCCTATCATTTTCTTAATTGGTCTCCTGTTTGGCCGTTTGCGGAAACGATTGCCCAGACCGCGACTTGGTATCGCCAAGCCGATTCCGCCGCCACTGATATCCGCCCGCTGACCTCCGGCCAGATCCAAGCCTACACCCAAGCAGCCCAAGTATTGGGTCTGCGCTGGGCGGCTTGATCCCCAGCTTCAAATTTTGACGACATGAGCAAATCCCCTTCCGAACTCAAAGCCGAGATCCTGCGGCTCACCCGCGAGTATTCCGCGATGGTCCACACCGGGCAGCGGCCCGGCGACGACGCCGCGCACGCGCCGTGGGCTCCCGGTCAGACCATTCCCTATGCTGGTCGCGTGTTCACTAGCGACGAGGTGGAGGCCGCCGTCGGTTCAACGTTGGATTTTTGGCTCACCCTCGGGCCCGAAGGCGAAGCCTTCGAAAAGGAACTCGCCGCTCTCCTCGGCGTGAAGTTCTCGCTCTTGGTTAATTCCGGTTCCTCCGCGAACTTGGTGGCCCTCGCCACGCTCACGACCCACAAGTTGCCGAGCCATAAACGCATTCAGCACGGCGATGAGGTGATCACGGTGGCCGCGGGTTTTCCGACGACCGTTTCTCCGATTCTACAACTCGGTGCGATACCGGTCTTCATCGATAATGACCCCGTGACCGGCAATGTCCGCGTCGAGCAACTGGAGTCCGCCTACGTCGCGGGAAAAACCAAGGCCGTCATGATTGCCCACGCCTTGGGCAACCCCTTCGACCTCGGTGCGGTGCTGGCCTTCTGCCGCAAATACGACCTGTGGTTGATCGAGGATAATTGCGATGCCCTTGGTTGCACCTATACCATGCCCGTGGCCAAGGCCAAGGCGCTCGGGCTCGATCACCTCTTCAAGCAGTCCGAAGCCGGTCATGCTTGGATTCGGGTAACCAAAGATCCGGTTTCCGGCTTGGAGTTGCTGACGGCCCCGACCGGCACTTGGGGGGATATTTCCACGCAGTCGTTTTACCCTCCGCATCACCTGACAATGGGCGAGGGTGGGGCGGTCAACATCATCGCCAAACCGCCGCTTAAGACCTACGCCGAAAGTTTCCGCGACTGGGGCCGGGATTGCTGGTGTGCTTCCGGCAAAGACGACACCTGCGGCAAGCGTTTCCAATGGCAGTTGGGTGAGCTGCCCAAAGGCTATGACCACAAGTATATTTACAGCCACTTGGGTTACAACCTGAAGCCGCTCGATCCCCAAGCTGCGATCGGCCGCCAACAATTGAAAAAACTCCCGGCCTTTATCGAGGCCCGGAAACAAAATTGGGAAACGTTGCGGGCCGGTCTCGCCGACTTGGCGCATGTGTTTGAGTTCACCTTACCCAGCCACGCCACCCGTTGGGTGCCGCCGGCCGAACGCAAGTCCAAGGACGCTTCCGCCTTCGAGTGGGATGCCACCGGCCAACGCTCGAATACTTCCTGGTTCGGCTTCATGCTTCG
>JANXLP010000392.1 GCA_025355125.1 Opitutaceae bacterium
GCCCAACGCTCGTCTTTCGCCCTTCCACTCGAAAAAACCTTCCCCGATCTCTTTTTCCACCGTCAATTTTTCACCCGACCCCGAATTCCGAAATCTCTAAGACCGACAAACTGCTAGCGGTAGTAAGTCTTCCTGCGGCAAAGAGGGTTAAAGTTTGTTATCATTGGGATAGGCTGCATTCTGCCGGCTCTTCGCATTACTTGGCCGAACGCTACTTCCCAACGCGCGTTTTTCGTTTAGTCGTGTTTGTCCTCTGGCATCAGATGAAAACTCGATGGCGGATGAGCCCACGGCGTCTTTCGGCACGTCGCAATATTGCCGCGCAGTAGATATGACGGCGCGCCGAGTTCGAACCAGCCGGAATTAAATTCGTATCACCGCATAGCGCGTCAACCCGCCGTTTACGGCAAAAGTCTCGCCGCTCACTTCGATCATCATCACGGCTTTTCACGATTCCGTTGGTATCGTTTACTATATATTGTCCCGCCTAATTCCAACCCCTGTGAAGCATCGCTCTTATCGGCCGCCGCCAGTGTTAGCCTTGGCTTCTTTACCTCGCGTTCAAAACCGTCCGCACCCCGATGACGCGCCCGACGATCAGTTGGTTAAGTTCTCCCCACATCGCCGACAGACAGCGCCACACCTACGGCGCGCTGATGTTGGCTATGGACGAAGCAATTAGCTGTGGGCGCCAAAACTCGCCGACTCCGGTCTGGAACGCGATACGCTCGTGGTATTCATTAGCTACAAAGGTTACTTCAAAGGACTCGAACTCCCCTTTTTCATGGGTGTAATCAATCGCGAGAAAAATTCCTTGGACATCTACTCGGGAGAATTTTTGCCAGATTTTTTCGCAACAGTAACGGAACGCCATTGGCTAAAACTCGCGCCCCAAATGGCCCAGATCGATCACAAGCCAACGGGCGCGTGGATGGCCCGCGGACGGCACTACACCGTCCCCCTACCTCACTTGGTAACACTGGCGGTGGGACAAACGGCCGGCAGAATCAAGACTGCGCGAAAAAAGCTTTTGAATGCCTGCGAGGTGATGCTCAAAAACATCGCCACCAAAATTTCGCGCGAATATGTCTTTGAATATCCGCAGGCGAACGGAATGCCGTATCACAGGATTATCGCCGACGACGAGTCGGCGAAAGCATTCAGGAAGCATTTCGTCCTCCGCCTTGCGGAGAGCTTCTATAACTTGCGGCACCTTTTCTACGAGAGGCGACGCCAATTTGACCGCCGCGAATTCGAAGCTCTTGAAACCTGCTTCCATGCAGTGCTGCCACTACAATACCCACGGAAGCCGAAGAAAATCCTAAAGGCTCTATACGGCGATTTGAATCGAGCAGTCGACAAAGAGGAGGCGCTCCGCGGCCGGAAGATCGCTAAGCGAAAGCGGTAGTAAGGTAAATTGGCCGACGGTGGGCCGAATTGGCGGCGACCATATAAATCTTCGCGCTGATCAACGCCTTTTCTGGCTACCCGGAAAATGACGCGCGCTGCGCTCGCATTCTTTTAGCTCTGCCCCGTCCGTAGCGCCCCATTTTATGGGCGGTCATCCGCGTGACGAAGGTTCTGCGGGAGGCCGCCACCTGTGATGGCACGGGGTCCTAAACGTCACTCCCGGCACCCGCTGCCGGGAGTTTTTTGTGCTCAGGTGCCTCTGAAACGTTTGGTTTATTTTATTGCCAATTAAACTAGTAATGCTTGTTTTATGGGCACGTAAATAAACCAAATCGACAAATCGGTTTATTTCCTAGCGGTTATGACCAGCGATACTAGCCCAAAACGTCAGAAAATAAACCAACGGCTCGTCTCCGCGCCCACTGGCGCGGTGCTCACGTCCGCATGGCTCAAACGCGAGGGTATCTCTAGCAGACTAGCCGACTACTACGCGAGTTCTGGTTGGTTGCACCGCGTCGGCGACGGAGCCTTTACCGCGCAGCCCGAGGCTCCCACTTGGCTGGGCGCGGTCTTCGGCCTCCAACAGAAATCGAAGTCATTTCATCCGGGCGGACGCACGGCCTTGGAACTCGCCGGCCTCGCGCATTTCCTTCCGTTAGGTGACGCCTACCCCGTCTATCTCTTTAGCCGCACGAGTGACCGGCTTCCCGCGTGGTTCAAGCGCCTGGCATTGGCCACTCGCGTGCAGCACGTGAGCACGAACTTCCTGCCGCAGGAACTCGGGCTGCGCGAACACCGCGAAGGGGACCTCGTCGTGAGCGTGTCCGCACCGGAGCGCGCCGCGCTGGAATTCCTCCAATACCTCACGCTCGACGAGGCCGGCTACGAGCACGCGAATCTCGTCTTCGAAGGACTCGGCACGTTGCGGCCGGACGTGGTCCGGTCGCTCCTGGAGGCGTGCGCCTCCGTGAAGGTGAAACGACTCTTTCTCCACTTGGCGGAAAAGCACGCCCATCCATGGTTCAAGCAGCTCGACCTGACGAAGGTTTCGCTCGGCAGCGGCAAGCGCGTGCTCGTCGCTGGCGGCCGGCTCGATCCCAAATACCTTATCACCGTTCCGGCGGCAGCCGAAACACCATCCGACGCTCCATGAAAGAAAGCCCGTTTTTCAAACAAGCCGACCTGCTCGTGCAGGTCATGCCGTTCGTGAACGCTGAAGCGTGCTTCGCGCTCAAGGGCGGCACCGCGATCAATTTCTTCGTGCGCGATTTTCCACGTCTGTCCGTCGATATTGATCTGGTTTACCTGCCGGTCGAAGACCGCCCGACCACGTTGCAGGGAATCGACGCCGCACTTCAGCGCATCGCGGCGAAAATTCGCCGTGCTATGCCCAGCGTGAAGGTGAGAGAGCAGAAACTCGCGAGCGACAATCTCCTCATCAAACTTACCGTGCGCGCGGCCAGCGGTGCCGAGGTGAAGATCGAACCCAACACGGTGCTGCGTGGATCGCTGCACCCTACCGCAGACCTAAACCTGACGCCCAAGGCCGTCACGATGTTCGGCCGATCTGCCACGATGCGCGTCGTATCGTTGCCGGACTTGTATGGCGGCAAGTTGTGCGCAGCACTCGACCGTCAGCACCCGCGCGATCTCTTCGATGTTCACGGCCTCTTTCAAAACGGGGGCATCACGGACGACATCCGCCGCGCCTTCGTGATTTTTCTGGCGAGCCATGATCGGCCGATGAGCGAACTGCTCACTCCCAACCGGAAGGATTTGAAGAAGGTCTTCGCCGATCAATTCGAAGGCATGACCCTCGACCCGGTGCCGCTCGCCGTGCTTGAAGAAACCCGCGAACGGTTGATCACGCAAATCAACGCAGACCTGACCTCCGCCGAACGTGAATTCCTGCTGTCCTTGAAACGGCTGGAGCCGAAGTGGGAATTGCTCGGGCTACCGGGACTCGAGCGATTGCCGGGGCCGCAGTGGAAGCTCTACAATTTGCGAAAGATGGACTCCGCCAAGCGGAAGACGGCCGAGGAACTGCTTCGCCGGAAGCTCGGACTTTAGGCGCCAGACATGGATCGCTAACGAGGCTAGCGATCCATGTCTGACACCGTGTCGGACCCGAGCGCCGCGCCCCATTTCTTGCGAAACAGGGCGACGGCGCCGATCAAGCCACGGGAGCGAGCACCTCGATTTGCACGACTTCGGCGGGGATTATTTTTTCCAAATCGGGCAAAAAGCGCGCGAGGAGTCCGTCGCGAATTTCCCGCCAATTCTTCGATTCCATTCCCTCCAATTTCGCGCGCACTTCCTCAAGGTTGAGCGGATCAACCTTCGGAGGACCGCCGCGTAAGAGCGCGGGGAGCTTGCCGGCAAGCGTGCGCCGAAATTCTTCTCGGCCTGGTTGGAAGTAATGCTTCATCACGATTCCCGCCGTGCGATGGCCCGTGACCTTCTGGACAATTTCCAGCGGCACGCCTCCGGTAAGAGCGACCGTGACCCACGTGACGCGAAACGAGTGGAAGTCGCGCAGTGAAGCTTTGCGGAGCCCTAACTCGCGGACTTGCCGGATTTGCCCGCGAGAACCCTTTTTTTCCTCTTCGGTGCGCGCGTCCTCAATATCGAAAAAGCCCACCGCGCGCATGACCCGACGAACCCGGTCGGTCAGGTGATCGGGATTGATTTCGTAGTGAGCCGCCAAGGCCGGGAAAACGTAATGGGGCGCATCGGGTGACGGCTCCGCCATCGCCTTTTCCAGCACGCCACGCAGCAACGGGAAAATGGGAATCTGCACATATTCGCCGGTCTTCGAGGTCTTGACCGTGACGAACCCGGCATCCAGATCGACCGACTTGCGGAGCAAGGTGCAACAATCCCCTCGGCGCATGGCCGTGCACATCCCGGTAACGATGAGGGGATAGATGAACGGATCGTCCTTCGCTTTTCCTTCGATGAGGGCGAGTTCCTCCACCGTGAACGGCTTTCGGAAAACCGTTTCTCCGTCACGGGTGGGAATGCCATCGAACGGATTTTCCGCCATGCCGGCTTCTTTGCGCAGGGCGTGGAAGAGTGCCCGCAAAAAAATCAGCGTGTTGTTGTAGGTTTTGGGTGTGACCCCGCGCACCTCCTCCGCCTTGAGGAAGCCGCGGGCGAGGGTTGACTGCACCTGCGCCATTTCACGGAGCGCGGGAATCGCAACTCTCACAAAACCGACGAAGCGAGTGATCCAGCTCTTCGTTTGCCGCACGTAACTATCAGAGAGCGGCCGACGGCGCGGCAGCGCATTCCAATGCGTCTCGATGTCATCGAGCATGATCGAACTCACCCGCGCGCCGGTGCGGATTTCATGGATCGTCTGAACCAATTCTTCGGCCGTGCTGCGCTTTTTCAGATCGAGCTGAAATTTTTCGAGCGCGGCCTGCGCCTTCGCGCGGGAACGCTCAAAGGCGATGTCGCCAAAGTCGGCGAGTGAGGACGGGATCGTTCCGCGCACCTCCACGCCGAGGTTCCGACCGATCTTCCGGCCGTTTACTTCGACCCGACCATACCACCATTTGCTTCTGCCACGTTGTAATTCAAGAGCCATGATTTCCTCCGTTGTTTTAGGGTTTTATGTGCCCCTGCGAAACCTCCGGCAACGTGGTGAAACTCCCGAAATCGCGGTAGCCGTAGTTTAAGCCGTAGTCGGCCTAAACATGAGCTAAACCATTCTGGCTAAGAGCTTTTATGTTGGCTCATAACCTGAAGGTCGCTGGTTCAAATCCAGCCCCTGCACCCAATTCAACCTATTTCCCCCACGGGGGGAAGTATGGTGAAGTGACCCGAATCTTGATGAAGTGGTCAAAATTTGACCATAAGATGACCACAGAAGTAGGCGAGAAGTCCCAAGAGGCGTTTTTTTGCTTCTTCCTACATTTTTTCACAAAGAAGCCGATAATCTGTTATAGTAATAACAGTTGAAACGGGGGGGCCAACCAGCTGCGGGCTGGACGATGGCAAAACTTCTCCGCGACTAGCAGGCTGTCGGACTTAGGCTGATACTTGGCCTAGTAATTGCTATGTAATTGGATATGGCCCGATACGTGACTATTGACCGAGACACCCCGCTGCTGTTGCCGCCCGACCTGCGTGACTGGGTGCCGGCGGATCACCT
>JANXLP010000425.1 GCA_025355125.1 Opitutaceae bacterium
GGAAAACAAAAAAATTCACGCTTGCACTCGGCCGCCAAAGACGGCTCTTTCTCGCTTCCGTCACGCAGCTGTAGCTCAACTGGATAGAGCGTCGCACTACGGATGCGAAGGTTTGGGGTTCGACTCCCTACAGCTGCACCATTTCCAGTAAAACCCGTAACCGTTGTGGTTACGGGTTTTTTATTGGCCGGGTGATTTGAATAACGGAATCTAAACTAAAAAAAGTCATCAATTGGCTAGTTGCTCAATTCAAGCTGTCGCTGTCGCTGTCGCGCTGAGCGCATCATGCTGGAAAAACTTCCCCGCTAAGTCGGCGCCATTGTTGTATCCCCCCCGCCTCCGCCTATCCATGAAATTCCCGTGCCCCGCCCTGCTTGCCTGCCTGTCACTTGGCTTCGCGCTCGGTTTGTCCAATCGCGCGATTGCCGCTCCCGGCGACGTGCGCAACCCGACACTGCTCATCGAGGCTGAGCACCCCATTTTGGTATTCAGCGCCGATCCGGCCAAGCCCGCCACCACCCGGCTCCGCGTCGAGGCGCTTAATTTTCCACCCGGCGCCACGCTCACCTATTCATGGAAACAGGTGCAGGACGCCATGAGCCCCCTCGCCGCCAAGATGGACCAAGGCAAGGTGATCACGTTCACCTCGCCCGACGCGTCCGTGACCGCCGCCCAGTTCTCCGACTGGGGCGTCTATACGATCCGCCTCACCGTCACGGATACCATCCGCCACCTGTCCGTCAGCAAGAACACCTGGATCAACGTCTGGGATTCCCGTTCGCATGTCATGGCCGACGGCAAACCAGACCCTCTCTTCGTCTCCCCCGGCCTGACGCCGCCCAAGGTCCGCACGCTCTCGCCCGATCCCGGGCCCTTCACCCATCCGCGCGTGCTCTGCACCGACCGCGACTGGCCGGAAATCAGCACCCGCTGCCGCGAGGGCAAACTCGCCGGAAAATCCCTCGCCGCCCTGCGCAGCGGCGTCACCTCCACCCTCGACGATCCCAAACATCCCTTCGGTAAAATGACCGCCGCGCTCGCCGCCTACGCCGAGGGCGGTTTCCGGGGCACCGCGCCGGACCTCACGATGGGCATTCCCGCCGACAAGGGCGAGAAAGGCCCGGACTGGTCCAAGATGCGCCGAAATCTCGACGACTACACCACGCGCCTGCGCGACGCCTGCGTGCTCGCTTGGATCGCGCAAGACCCCGCCAAGGCCCGGGACAAAGCCAAAGGCCGTCCCCGCCAGCTCGCCCAGGCCGTCGCCTCGCTCGGCCGTCTGCGCCTGCTGCATTGCTGGACGGGCAAAGGCGGCTTCACTCAGGCCGATCCACTCTTCATCCCGGGAATCGAAAACATCGGCGAAGGCTTCGACAGCGAAACCGCCAGCTTCGCGCTTGCCTACGATTTCATCGCGCCATGGATGAACGAAGCCGAACTCCGCGAGGCCCGCCAATTCATCTTCGCATTCGGCGGCGCCCGCACCACCGGCGAACGCGTGGTGTTTTTCGCCTCCGGCGTCCATGGCCGCCTCAACCGCGGTTGGGAACACAACGGTGATTTTATTAACATGAGCGAGAACCGCATCTTCGCCGCCCTCGCGGTCGATGGCGAGGAGTCCGGCATGTCCGAGACCCTGGTGCGCACGTTCACCACCGCCAAAAAACCCGACGACTACGCCACCACGCCCGACCGCTTCGCCTACGACTGGACGCAGCTCGCCGATCAAGACGGCGGCGGCGCCAAACCCGGCGCCAAGCCCTATCCCGAAAGCACCCTCTGGCCGCACGCGCGGAAGGTCTCCATCGACAACCTCCAGCGCGAGGTCAACTGGAACGACGACTGGTATGTCTCGCCGTGGGGCTTCGAGTTGAACCGCGAGGCCTACTACGGTTTCAGCGCCTTCCGGCTGTGGCCCGCCGCCCTGGCCTACGCCCGGCACGGCGGCATCAACCAGTATGTCACCGGCTATTATTACAACACCGTCAACCACCTGCTCTGGTATTCCTACCCGGGCCAAGGCGAGGAATCGTCGGGTGATTTCCGCAGCCGCATCGGATTGCAGGCCGATGGTCACGACGGCGGCGGAGACTACCGCCAGGCCCACATCATCCTGATGAAATACATGTATCCCGACGATCCCGCCGTGGACTACGTGTATGCCGCCAACGCCCCGAGCATCGGCTTCAACCCGCTCGATGTCGTGCTCTTCGGCCTCGATCCGGGCATCAAGGGCAAGCCGGTCACGCTCCCCGAAGTGGCCAGAGAAAAGCAACTCCCCCTCACCAAAGTCGATCCGCAGATCGGCGTCGTGGTGGCGCGCAGCGGCTGGCAGGAAGACGACCTCATGCTGGCCTTCGACGCAGGCTGGCTTTACACCGGCCACATGCACGCGGAAAAGAATTCGTTCTCCTTCTGCGCGCTCGGCCGCCTCTGGAGCGTCCCGCCCGGCTACCACATCGTCCCGAGCAACTACCAGGCCGGCGTCCAGATCCGCGACCCGCTTTGGGCCAAGGATCCCGCCACGGAAGGCTTCATCGGCCAGAGTCCCGCCAACATCCCCGCCGGCTCGCGCTACCCCACGTGTTTCCCGACTCCGCCGGGACGGCTGGTCGAGATCACCGAAGACCCGCAACACCTCGCCACCCTCATGGTCGGCGACGCCAGTGCGGCCTACAACTACTGCTACGGTCCCGACCGGATCGACACCGGCATCCCCCGCTCGCAGTTCATGTATCCCGGCCTGCGCGAAGAAATGCTCTCCCGCGGCACCGGCGACGAGGGGATGTTCAACGAAACCCTGCGCGCCACGCCCAACTACAATCCCGTGCAACGCGCCTTCCGCAGCATCCTCGTGGTGCGCGGAGCGCGGCCCTACGTCCTCGTGGTCGATGACATCCGCAAGGACGACCAGCCGCAGGACTACCGCTGGACGATGAACTGCGCCGGCGCCTTCGGCGGTCCGAACCACCGGTTCCTCGATGCCGAGGGCAACGGCGTCCGCTCGTCCCTCGCCATCATGCCGAAGGCCACCGCAACCGAAGCCATCCTCTATCACGCGCCCATCGACACCGAGAAAACCCCCGGTCAACGCGGCCTGCCGCGCCTGCTCGTCCGCGATCTTTCGCCTGCGATTTCCCCCGCGCAGCCTCCGATCGTGCTCAACACGCGCCTAGCTGACGAAATCCCCAGCAACCGCCTCCAGATCGACCGCCTCGGCGTGGTCGAGCCGGGCTACAAGATTCTGATGTTCCCCTATCGCACCGGCGAACCGCTGCCAGAAACCCGCTGGAGCGACGACCGCAAGACACTGCGCATCGATCTGAAAAACGGCACCATCGATACGATCAGTATCGACGCTTCAACCGATGACCATCGCACCCACATCCGATTTAACCGGATGTAAGTTCTGACATCTTCCCGCCCCAGATTTCAATTCGCCAAGCGCGAGCATATGGTCACAGAAACTCTTGAAATTCCTTCGGCAGAGGCGCGTGCGCCGAGAAGCTGTGGGTGCCTCCCGCCCATTCATAATCAAAGCGGGTTTCGAGCGAGTGAAGGAACAGGCGTTTGTTTCCCGTAGCCTTTGCGAACTGGCGGTTGGCGGCGAAATCGCCGTAGGTCAGGTCGCCCACGATGGGCAGATGGCGCAGTCCGCACTGCACTCGAAGCTGGTGGCTGCGGCCGGTGCGCGGATCGAGCTTGATGAGCGCGAGTGGCGGCACCGCCTTGCGTTGCTGGCGCAGCACGGTCATCTGCGCTTCGGCAGGGATGTTGCCTCCGGTCTTGGCGCGCACCTGCCCGCCTTTTTTTTGCACAGTGAGGCGGTCGCGCCAAAGCTGCGAAGGCTGCGAGGGCTGGCCGAAGACGAGGGCGTTGTAGATTTTGCGGACGTGTTTGTGCAGGAACATCTCGCGAACGCTCTTGGCGAGCTCTTCGCTCGCGGCGACGAGGATCACACCGGAGGTGGCCGAATCGAGGCGGTTGAGCAGATAAACGCGTTGCGGCGCTGCGCCGGTGACGTCCGGCGTCCACTCGTAAAACTCGTCCTTCAGCATATAGGGCGCGTTCAGCAGCGCGCGCGCCTGCTCGCTGTGCATGTTAGGATGCGAAAGCACGCCGGCAGGCTTGGCGAGCGCGGCCAGACCGTTGGCATCGTGGGTGAGAAGCTCGACACCTGTCCCGAGGGGAAGGCCGGCCCAAAATTTCGTAGAAGCGCGGCTCATATTAGTCGTAGGTAAATGTGAACGTGAACTCTTGGGACTTGCCGAGCACGGAAATCATGTCGTCGGTCCACAGCCCGTAGGGATCGCGTGCCGTGATACCGCTCACGCAGGCGTCCTGCGCGGCGCGTCCGCCGGGGCCTTCGACCTTCACGATCTCGTAGATTTTTCCATCGGAGTTCATGCGAAACACCACCGTGACTTTCGTGCCCGCCGTCGGATAAATATTACTTTGGTAAAGGATGCGCTCCCATTGGACCTGCACGGTGTCGATGAACTTCTGGAGGTATTGGCCGTAGC
Source organism: Opitutaceae bacterium (assembly GCA_025355125.1). Taxonomy (GTDB): domain Bacteria; phylum Verrucomicrobiota; class Verrucomicrobiia; order Opitutales; family Opitutaceae; genus Tous-C4FEB. The sequence goes on from JANXLP010000425.1 coordinate 4,524, forward strand.
TGCTCCACTTCGCGTCGTAGGCAACCGCGCCGATGTTGTCGGTGCCGAATTCGCTGTTTTTAAGCGGCGACTGACGGGCCTTGACGACATTTGCGGCTAGCGCGGGGCGTTGCTGTGGGTGAGCGGCATCGACCGTATAATAGAGACCGTGCGTCGCGCCCTTGTCGGCTTTTGCGTTCACGTCGCCTTCAATCTGGTTCGGCACGGCGGTGGCGTTGGGCGCGGCCTTGGCGAGGTCGCTGCCGATGCCCTCGGGATTATCACCCACAATCTTCTCCACGCCGGGCAAGGGAATCAGCGCTTTGCGCGCGGCGGCCTCGGCGGGCGTCTCGGTCTTGGTCTGGGCGGGCTTTGGTGCTGGCTGGGCCGCTAGGGTGGGCTCGGCCATCTGGCCGGTCACGATGGCGGTGGCGTCGGGGTCTTTGTCGCCTTTGAGAGCGGGCGCATCGCTTTTGTGATCGGGCGCGGGTTTCTCTTGGGCGACCTGCTGGTTTTGAGCGGCGAAGTTATTTGTCTTGTCGGGAATATTTTCAGGCGCGTTGGGATTGGACTCCACGAATTTCAATGGCGGCGGCTTTGGGGGCGCGAACGCATCGGGCGCGAGCTGCAATTCAAACGTCCGGTCCGCTTCCGTCTGCGTGCGGCTCATATCTTGGCGCCCGACAAACGACTCCATGCGCGGCGCAAGCCAGAGCAGTAAAAGATGCACAACGACCGTCGCGATCACCGCGATCTGCACCGAGCGCGCATCCGGGTTGGCCGAAAGCCGCACCCAGCGGGAGCGGCGTCTGACAAGCTTGGACGGCGGGGCCGGCGGTGAGATCATGTTGGGCAAGGCTTACGAAGAGGATTCGAGCAGACCGCACCCAGTCAAAATTTGTTTCACAGTATCGACAGGAAGACCGACAATATTCGTCAGCGAACCGATCCGGCTCGCGATGATGAGCTCCGGCTGCTCCTGAATCGCGTAGCCGCCCGCCTTGTCGAGCGTGTGGACCTTCGCGAGGTAGTCCTCGATGGTCGCCTCGCCGATAGTCTTGAACGTCACTTCACTGGCCTCGCCCGTGTCGATGCGTAGGCCGTCCGCTAACCGCCGCAACGCGATGCCAGTGAAAACCGTATGCGTGCGTCCGCTGAGTCGGCGTAGCATCGCTCTCGCCTCGGCCCCGTCCCGCGGCTTGTTGAGCGCATGGCCGTCAATGAAGACCGTCGTGTCCGCCCCTAGCACAAACGCCTCCGGATGCTGCGCCGCCACCCAGTCGGCTTTCAGCGCAGCGTTGTGCGCCACCATCACGCGCGGGTCGGTCTTCGGGTCCTCGTGCTCCGTAATCTGCGCCGTGATTACGTCAAACTTCACGCCCAATTCAGCGAGCAGTTCGCGGCGGCGCGGCGAAGCGGAAGCGAGAATGAGACGCGGCTGGATCATGCGAGCCTGTCTTGCAGCCTGCCGCCCTCAAGGGCAAGCGTGGCTTGTGAGTTGTCAGACGCTGACAGGCGCGCAATATTGTCATCTCACACTCATCATGCGCATCGGCCTGGCCCAGCTCAACACCACCGTCGGCGATCTCGCGGGCAACCGCCATAAGATCCTCGACGCCTACCGCACCCTCGTCGCCCAAGGCGCCGAACTCGTGGTCTACCCCGAACTCGTGGTATGCGGCTACCCGCCTCGCGATCTGTTGTTCAAGCGCCGCTTTGTGCCTGACGTCGAAGCCAGCCTTGCCGCCATCGCCTCCGAGATCGGTGACGTGCCCGCACTCATCGGCACGGTCGTCGCCAACCCCGCGCCCAACGGCCGCCGCTCCTTCAACGCCGCCGCCCTCTGCCACTGCGGCCAAGTAGAGCAGATCGCTCGCAAATGCCTTCTCCCTACTTACGACGTTTTTGACGAAGACCGCTACTTCGAGCCGTCCCCCACTCCTCCGCTCGTCATCACGCTCCGCGGTCACAAGGTCGGCCTCACCCTCTGTGAGGACATCTGGACGCACCCACAGCTCGCCCCGCGCAACCTCTATCACACCGACCCGCTCAAGTCGCTTAAGACGCAGCATCTCGACCTGATGGTCAACCTCTCCGCCAGTCCGTGGCACGCCGGCAAGAACCTCATGCGCCGCCAGCTCGTGACCGACGCCGCCATCCAACTCGGTTGTCCGGTCGTTTACGTCAACGCCGTCGGCGGCAACGACGAACTCGTCTTCGACGGCCGCAGCCTCGTGTCCGACGCCCAAGGCAACCTCACCGCCGGCCTCGCCGCCTTCGCCGAAGAACTTCGCGTCGTCGAAGTCGTCTGCGGACGCGGCACGCCCACCCCGCGCCACCCCGCTCTTTCGCCGTCCTTCGCCGAGGAGGACATGGCCGACATCTACAACGCCCTCGTGCTCGGTCTCCGCGACTACGCGCAAAAAAGCGGTTTCAAAAAAGCCCTCGTAGCCCTCTCTGGCGGCATCGATTCCGCGCTCGTCGCCGTGCTCGCCGCCCAAGCCTTCGGCCCCGCCAACGTCATCGGCGTCTCCCTGCCCTCTTCGATCTCCTCGCAGCACTCCCGCGACGACGCCCGCCTCCTCGCCGAAAATCTCGCCGTGCGTTTCGAGACCATCGCCATCTCTGACGCCGTTGCCGCCGCCGAAGCGTCCCTCGGCCCCGTCTTCGTCGGCCTCAAGCCCGACGTCACCGAGGAAAACATCCAGGCCCGCCTGCGCGGCGTCCTCATGATGGCGCTCTCCAACAAATTCGGCGCGCTCCTCCTCACTACTGGAAACAAGAGCGAGGTCGCCGTCGGTTATTGCACGCTCTACGGCGACATGTGCGGCGGACTCGCTGTTATTAGCGACGTCTTCAAGACTCAGGTCTATTCGCTCTGCCGCTGGATCAACCGCGAGCGAGAGATCATCCCCGTCAACACCATCGACAAGCCCCCGAGCGCCGAGCTCCGACCCGGGCAGGTCGATCAGGACAGCCTGCCGCCCTACGAGGTGTTGGACGCGTTGCTCAAAGGCTACGTCGAGGAAGGCCTTTCCCGTGGCGATCTGGTCGAACAAGGGTTCGCCGAAGCGGTCGTCAACGACATCGCCCGCAAGGTTGACCTCAACGAATACAAGCGAAAGCAAATGGCCCCCGGCCTAAAGATAACGCCCCTCGCCTTCGGTGTAGGCCGCCGCATACCAATCGTCCAAAAATACGTGAGCTGAAACAACAATGGATAATTCACTCGGTTACACGGTTGGTATCTTAAGCCTTTTGTTGCTCTGGGGTGCGATCAGCTCCGCAAGGAAAGACATAATCCCTGAGAGAAAGTCTGGAGTCTTTGTCGGCCCGCCCAAAGCCATCCTAAAGTTGATGCTCCTTTGAGATTTTGGGGATAGTTGGCTTTAATTTTCTGGCGGCACTCGCCACAGCCACAGGGTGTTACTTTTGGTTTAAAAAATGAATTCATCAGAACAACTCTTCGCCCGCGCCCTCCAGCTCATCCCTGGCGGCGTCAATTCCCCTGTCCGCGCCTTCCGTTCCGTCGGCGGCGCACCTTTCTTTGTGAAGTCCGCCCAAGGCGCCACGCTCACCACGGCCGACGACCGCACGCTCATCGACTTCGTCTGCACCTGGGGACCCGCCATCCACGGACACCACCACCCCGAGATCAAGGCCGCCATCACCGCCGCCCTTGAAAACGGCACGTCCTTCGGCACGCCCAATCCCTACGAGGTCGAGATGGCCGAGCTCATCGTGAAGTTCATCCCCTCGATCAAAAAGGTCCGCATGACCAGCAGCGGCACCGAGGCGACCATGTCCGCCGTCCGCCTCGCGCGCGGCTTCACGAAACGCGACAAGATCGTCAAATTCTCCGGATGCTACCACGGCCACTCCGACTCGCTCCTCATCAAGGCCGGCTCCGGCGCGCTCACCCACGGCTACCCCGACAGTGCCGGCATCCCCGCGTCCTTCGCCCGCGAAACCGTGGTTCTTCCCTACAACGACCGCGCCGCGCTCGAAGCCGCCTTCGCCGCCAATCCCGGCCAGATCGCGTGCGTCATCATCGAGGCCTATTGCGGCAACGTCGGCTTCATCATGCCCGACGCCGGCTACCTCGCCTACCTGAGAGAAATCACTGCCAAGCACGGCGCGTTGCTCATTTTCGACGAGGTCATGACCGGCTTCCGCATCGCGCGCGGCGGCGTGCAGGAACGCGAAGGCATCACCCCCGACCTCACTTGCCTCGGCAAAATCATCGGCGGCGGCCTTCCCGTCGGCGCCTTCGGCGGACGCGCCGACGTCATGGATTATCTCGCGCCACTCGGCCCCGTTTACCAGGCGGGCACGCTCAGCGGTAACCCGCTCGCCATGGCCGCCGGCATTGCGAGTCTGCGCATGTTGGAAAATCGCCATGTTTACGCCACCCTCGACAACCTCGGTTCGCAGTTGCGCGACGCGGTGCTCGCCGCCGCCAAGGGCAAGGGCGTTCCCGTTCAGGTGCCGCAATGCGGCTCCATGTTCAGCATTTTCTTCACCGACACTCCCGTGCGCGACTACGATACGGCGCTGAAGGCCGACGCCGCGCTCTTCAAAAAATTCTTCCACGCGTGCCTCTCCGACGGCGTCTATCTCGCTCCGAGCGCCTACGAAGCCGGCTTCCTCAGCACCGCGCACAACGGCGAAGCCATCGACCGCGCCTGCGAGATCATGACACGGGCCATCGAAACACTTTAGCCAAATTAGCATCAAATCTGACTTTGCGCACGCCCTTCTATTGCAAATAAAAACGTCCAGATGAAATTCATTTCCTCCCTTCATTCCACTTTCCTGGTGGTCGCTCTTTTAGCCTCACCGGTTGCCTTGAGAGCCGTGGACACCGTGACCCTTCAAGCTCCCGTCACCATTACTGGCACTTTCACCTTTACCGGGCCGGAAACACAAAAAGCCGTCGGCAACTCCACCACTTATCAGGCTAAGATGATAACGTTGAAGTTTGGTAATGTAGAAATGCTGAGTTCACTGGTGGACGATAATGAAATCCCCTCGATCCAAGGTTGGAGTATTGTCGCGCGTTGGACGGCCGGAGATAGCAACATCGACGATTATCAACTATATGCCGTAAAGGCGGGAGTGGCACCGGTGCCTCTGGATACGACGGATAACAGCGTGGGTATTACCACCGAAACCCTTGCCGCCGGCTACAATGAGATAAGGACCAATGGGATTCCCATCAGCGGCAGCGGCACCATCCAGTCAGGCATCACGATGAGCCTCACCGACAGTGGCGATACCATTAATCTAGCCGGCGTCGCCACCGGTTCCTACAGCATCAAGGCACTCATTAAAAACGGAACTCCGGCATACGTGCCCAACACCATTAAGATGACGCTCTTGGGCGGAGCGACCTTGTCGGGAACCGAAACCGTGGTCAACCTAACGATGACCATCGGCGCCCCCAAGATCGTCACCAACTGATCGTCCGCGCCTGGGACACCAGTGGCAAAGATTTAAGCGGGCTTCTTAGCCCTGCATTCCCAACGACAATCGCCGTCGCCTCAAGAGAACCGTGAAACTTCGCGTCCTGCTCGTATGCGTCTCGTTGGCGGGATTGGCATGGATGGGCTGGCGGTCATCAAATCAGGCGTTGTCGCCCACTTCTTCGGCGGACAGCATCCGACCCGTTGCCAGCACCGCCGTCGTGAAACCAAACACGGCTGCCGACACGCCGTCTCGCCTCCCTCCCTTGGCTCGGGGTGAAACGGCTTTAGAAGCCATCCAAGCCTACGCCTCCACTTATGACGCCAAAGAAGTCCCTTCACTGGCGCGTTATCTGGAAAGCGATTCCTCGGAAATCCGTGCGGCCGCGCTTCAAGGGTTGATTCAACTCGGCGACAGCGCCGCCATACCCTACATAAAAGCCGCCGCCGCAAAAACCGAAGTCGCTCAAGACAAGATAGACCTGCTAAACGCAGCCGATTTCCTCTCACTGCCCTCCTGGCATGATCATCGTAAAGCGATAAAAGAAGGCCAACAGCCGACGTCACCCTAAGACGGTGTGACATCACACCCGCCTCACGCCCGCGGATGAGCCTTGGCGTAGATGTCGCGCAGCCGCGCCACGCTCACGTGCGTGTAGACTTGCGTCGTGTTGAGGTTCGCGTGGCCGAGCAGTTCCTGCACGAGCCGCAGATCCGCGCCCGCGTTCAGCAGATGCGTCGCGTAGCTGTGCCTCAGTTTGTGCGGCGTCAGGTCCATCGGCAGGTCCGCCAGCGCCAGATATCGCTTCAACAACAACTGCACTTGCCGCACCGGCAGCCGCTCGTGCTTGGGCGTCACCAGCACCGGATCGTTGTGCCCCGTGTCGCGCGCGAATTCCGTTTTCCACTTCGTCATCACCGCCATGCCCACGCGCCCGAGCGGACACAGGCGCACCTTCTTGCCCTTGCCGAGCACGCGCGCCACGCCGCTCTCGAAATCTATGTCGCCGTAGTTGAGCCCCGTAAGCTCGCTCACGCGCAACCCGCCGCCGTAGAGCAGCTCCATCGCGAGCCGATCACGCCACGCAACAAACGCCGTCTCGCTCCCATTTCCCAACAGCCGCTGCGGCCCCGTGAGCAACAGCTTCATCTGCGTCTCGGTCAGAAATTTTGGCAGGCGCTTCTCCAGTTTCGGCAGCGGCACGCCGATGAAGGGATTCCGCGCCACCTTCCCGTGCCGAAGCCAGAACTTGAAGAACGCCCGCAGCGCCGAGACGTGCAGGTGCAGCGTCCGACGGTCGAACCGATGCTGCCCCTCGATCACAAAATCACGCATGTCGCGCACCCCGAGTTTGTCGAAACCGCCCGCCCACAACCCCGCTTGATTCAGCCAGTGGTAAAAATCTTCAAACGCCCCCTGGTAGTTGCGCAGCGTGTAGCGCGAGTAGCGGCGCTCCTTCGCGAGGAACTCCGCGAACGGCGTCCACCACAGGGTGACGACCGGCTCAGGCAGGGGTGGATGCGAGGCGGGCTTCGACATCGCGCATGACCTGCGTGGCGTGCAACCGCAGCGCACCCTCAGGATCGAGTCCCTTGGCGCGCGCGGCGGACGTAATTTCAAAAAGGATTTTCCCGAGCATCTCTTCGTCGAGCTGCGTTCCCAGCGCCTTGATCTGCGCGACATCCACGATGCCTTCCGCCGGGAGCTCCTTTTTCTCGATCTGCTTCCATACCGCCTCGGCAAACATCAGCGCAGGCAGGCGCGGCGGGAGGTCTTTGAACACGCCCGATTGCACGGGGCCGTTCTTTTTTTCCTGCGCCTTGATCTGCTCCCACTTTACGATCACGCCTTCGGGCGTGCCGATCTTCGCGCCGTCTCCAAAGACATGCGGATGCCGGCGCACGAGCTTGTCGTTGGCCTCGGCCGCGACTGCCTCCAGGTCGAAGTGCCCCGCCTCCTCGGCGAGCTGCGCGTGAAACACCACCTGCATGAGCACGTCGCCCAGTTCCTCGCGCATGTGCGGCATGTCGAGCCGGTCGATCGTGTCGAGCAGTTCGCTCGCCTCGTCGATGAGGCAGCGCGTGAGGGTGGCGTGCGTCTGCACTTGGTCCCACGGACACCCGTTGGGGGCGCGCAGGGCCGCGATGGTCTTACGAAGATCGTGAACAGCGCTCATCTGTCGGAAGTTGCCCGCACCCGGCACGGAACACACGGAAATTTTTCGGCTTTGTGTTCCGCGCCCCGCCCGTGTTCCGTGAGGGGTAAATGTCCGACAAACTCACCGAGATCATGGTCTGGAAGCGGCAGGAGATCGCCCCGCTTATCCGCGAGGTTTCCCTGCCCGAGCTGGCCGCGTTCAACGCCATGGCCCCCAAGCCCCCGTCCTTCGCCGCCGCTCTGCGCCGCGACGACGGGAAACTCGCCGTCATCGCCGAGATCAAGCGGCGCTCGCCCTCCGCCGGTGCCATCGCCGCCACCACCCTCGCCGCGCCCGACCAGGCCCTCAAATACCGCGAGGCCGGCGCTAGCGCCCTCTCCGTTCTCACCGACGAAAAATTCTTCGGCGGCACCCTCGACGACCTCGTCGGCGTCACCACTTTCTTCCGCCAGAACCGCCCCGCGATCCCGTGCATCCGCAAGGACTTCATGATTCACCCCATCCAAGTCCTTCAGGCTCGCGAGGCCGGCGCCAGTGCCATTCTCATTATCGTCCGCGCCCTCACCGACGACGAGATCGCCCCGCTCTTCGAAGCCGCGAAGTTTGCCGGCCTCGACACCCTTTTCGAGATCCATAACGAGTCCGAGCTCGACCGCGCGGTGAAGCACGGCGCCCGCATCATCGGCGTCAACAACCGCGATCTCTCCGTCTTCAAGTGCGACCTCGGCCTGAGCGAGCACCTCATCCCGAAGTTCCCCAAGCACGTCATCGCTGTGAGCGAAAGCGGTATCTTCAACGGCGCCGATGCCGCCCGCGTCCATGCCTGCGGCGCCCACGCCATCCTCTGCGGCGAGGCCCTCATGAAAGCCCCCGATCCCGCCGACCTGATCGCTGAGTTCCGTCGCCATGTTTGAGAAAAAACACCAGCAGCTCCTCCCGCGCAGCGAATTCTACCGCCGCATGGCGCGCAGCGCCGCCGCGGGCGCGGTGCTCATCTCCGTCTCGTTGCTCGTCGGCATCCTCGGCTACCACGTCCTCGGCGGCCTCGCCTGGATGGACGCCTTCCTCGACGCGTCCATGATCCTCTCCGGCATGGGCCCGCTCTCCCAGTTGCACTCCGACTCCGCCAAACTCTTCGCTGGCCTCTACGCCATCTACTGTGGCATCGCCCTCATCGGCACCACCGCGATCATCTTCGCCCCCGCCGTCCACCGCGCGCTCCACAAGTTCCATCTTGAGGACTCCACGCTCGACTGACCGACCATGCCGCTCTCCTTGTCCGAAACCCGTGAGGCCCTCGCTGAACTCGGCGTCCATCCCAAGCACGCGCTTGGGCAAAACTTCCTCATCGACGGCAACATCGTCCGCAAGTCCGTCGAGCTCGCCAAAGTCATCCCCGGGGACCGCATCGTGGAAGTCGGCCCCGGACTCGGCACGCTCACCCGCACCCTGCTCGAGGCGGGTGCCGAGGTCTGGGCGGTCGAGCAGGATGCCGCGATGGCGCACTATCTCACCGAAAGGGTCCTCCCGCGTCATCCCGGACGCCTTCACCTGCTGCAAGGCGATGCGATGGACCACCCCATCGCCAACATCTCCGCCGGCCAACCGTTCAAAATCGTCGCCAACCTGCCCTACGCCATTTCCACCCCGTGGATGGACGCCGTGCTGGGAGGTGCCCTGCCCGAGCGTCTGGTGCTCATGCTGCAATACGAAGCCGCCCTCCGTTACATGGCCAAACCCGGCACCAAGCTCTTCGGCTCCATTTCCATTTTCCTCCAGTCCGCCTACGACGTCGCCCCCGGCCACAAGGTAGCCGCCGCCTGCTTTCATCCCCGCCCCGACGTCGAGTCGTATCTCCTCAACCTCGTGCGCAAGCCCGCGCCCTTCGTTTTCTCCGCCGACGTAAAACTGCTCATCCGTTCCTGCTTCCAGCAACGCCGCAAACAGCTCGGCGCGCTCCTCCGCGACAAGCTTCCCGACGGCGGCGCCGCTTGGTTCGCCTTGATCGCCTCCTCCGGGTGCAGCCCGAAAAGCCGCGCCGAGGACATCCCCGCCGCCTGCTGGCAGCAGCTGACCCTCAACCCCTGATCCGTCCATGACCCTTCAAACCGTCGTCTCCCTGCTCGTCGTCGGCCTGCTAGTGGGCGTGATCGCCACGCTCGTCGTCAAACACCGCACCATCGGTCTAGTTGGCAACATTGCCATCAGTGTCATCGGCGCCTTCATCGGATATTTCGTGCTCCACGAGATCAGCCCGGCCCTGAGCCAGCTCGTCTTCGCCGCCGGCGGCGGCCTGCTCCTCATCTGGCTCGTCGGCCTCATTAAAAAATAAATCCCGCGGGTCATCCCCCACCCCATGAAAGCGTTTCTCCTCGCCCTGTTCGCCTTCGCCGCCTGCGCCGTTGTCACCCGCGCCGCCGATGATCCCAACATGAAGGCCTTCTCGCCCGCCGATGCCGGCATGACGCGCCACGTCATCACCGTGCCCGCGCTAAACGATGAAGACGCCCTCAAGGTCGAGTTGATCATCGGCCAAACCGTCAAACTCGACGCCGCCAACCGCTACTTCTTCGGAGGCACCCTCGAAACCGTGACCATCGAGGGCTGGGGCTTCGAGCGCTACGTCCTCCGCCAGCTCGGGCCCATGGGCGGCACGCTGATGGCCGTCGATCCCAACGCGCCCAAGGTCGACCGCTTCATCACCATCGGCGGTGAACCCAAGCTCTACCGTTACAACAGCCGCCTCCCGCTCGTCGTTTACGTTCCCGACGACGTCGAGGTCCACTACCGCGTCTGGCGCGCCGACGTCGCCACCACCACCGCCCCCAAAGGCTGATCCCATGCCCGCCGCCTACAAAGAACTCATCGACGGCGAGACGTTTATCCGCGCCGCGCTCAACGCCCCCCACGAACTCCTCTGCGACCGTCTCCACGCCGCCGTCGCCGCCCATCTTCCGGCCAACTCCGCCCTCCGCCTGCTCCCCCGCCGCACCCCCATTACGCTGCGCGAAGGCGCCGAGATCTGCCCCGACCTCGCTCTCGTGCGCGGCCCGACTTCCCAACTCTACCTCGCCGCCGAGGTGCTCCAGCCGGGCGACCACCACCCCGACACCGTGCTCAAAAAACAGCTCTACGCCGACGCCCGCACGCCGCGCCTGTGGATTGTCGATTCTCGCTACCAAAATACCGAGGTCTACGTGAGCGGCGAATTCGGCTTCCGGCTCGAAGCCATCCTCGCCGGCCGAGAGACGCTCGCCGACCCCGCCGTCACTGGCCTCGCCCTGTCGATGAACGACCTCTTCGCGAAGCCTTAGGCATAAAACCCCTATGCAATGCCGTCCCTGACCCACAAACAACTCGTCGGGACAGGCGCCATTCTTGGAGTCGCTTACGGCCTTTTCGCCCGCCTGATGTTCGGTCTGCACAAGGGAGGCGAGACGGTCTTCGAAGTGATGAGCGCCAGCTTCATCAGCGGTGTGCCCGTCGCCTTGGGTTTCATCAGCGTGTGGTTCGGCGAATACCGGGAAAAATACGGCTGGACCCGCCGCGTTCTCACGCCGTGGGTGCCTTCGCTCATGTTCCTCGCCTGCTGTCTGGCCCTCGTATGGGAAGGTCTCATCTGCGTCATTCTCTGGCTTCCGCTGACGCTTATCCTCTCTTCGGTCGGCGGTATCCTCGCCGGCCTCGTGCGCCTCGCGTTCCCCTCTGCTCGCGGCCGGAATTACTGTGTAGCCATCGTCGTCGTGCTTCCGTTCCTCGCCGCGCCGATCGAATCCCTGCGCCAGGCCTCCACCGAAATCCGCCGCGTGGAGACCACCATCGAAATCAACGCCTCGCCCGAGACCGTTTGGCGCGAGATCAAATCCGTCCCGCGCATCGCCGAGTCCGAGCAGTCGTTCAACTTTAGCCACCTGCTCGGGTTCCCCCGCCCCGTCGAGGCCGTGCTCGAGGGCTCCGGCATAGGCGCCGTGCGCTACGCCCGCTTCGAGGGCAACGTGCTTTTCCTAGAGCGCATCACCGAGTGGAAGGAACCCAGCCGGATTTCTTTTTCGATTAAGGCCGACACCAAGAACATCCCGCCCACCACCTTCGACGAACACGTCACCATCGGCGGCCCCTACTTCGACGTGCTCAACGGCACCTACTGGATCGAGCCGCTTGGTGACCGCCGAGTCATGCTACACCTGTCAAGCGACCAACGTCTCTCGACACGGTTCAATTTTTACTCGCACCTCTGGACCGAGGCCCTGATGGCGAATCTTCAAAATTACATCCTGCGCATCATCAAGGTGCGCTGCGAAAAAACGTGAGTTCCGAAGGCATCATTCACCCCGCCGCGTGATGGCGAAGTCCGAGAGTCGCGCCGACGTAAGCGCCGCGCATACCCTCCCCGCCCCCCGCATTTGCTTTTGACCCACTCCCGCGCCCGCCCTTTGCTCACAGACTACTTTCCGTTTTCCGAGCCTCCCAACTTCTAGCTCCTTCCCTTTCCCACATGCCCACCGCCCCCTCGATCATCTACACCATCACCGACGAAGCTCCCGCGCTCGCCACCTACAGCTTCCTGCCCATCGTGCAGGCCTACGCGAAACAAGCCGGCATCAACGTGGAAACCCGCGACATCTCCGTCGCCGCCCGCATCCTCGCCGTCTTCTCCGACGTCCTCCCCCCCGCCCAGAAGACCCACGATGCCCTCGCCGAGCTCGGCGCCCTCACGCTCAAGCCCGAGGCCAACATCATCAAGCTCCCCAACGTCTCCGCCTCCATCCCCCAGCTCAAGGCCGCCATCGCCGAGCTCCAGGCCAAAGGCTACGCCCTCCCCGCCTTCCCCGAGACCCCGTCCACCGACGCCGAGAAAGACGCCCGCGCCCGCTACGCCAAGGTCCTCGGCTCCGCCGTAAACCCCGTCCTCCGCGAAGGCAACTCCGACCGCCGCGCCCCCAAGGCCGTCAAAGATTACGCCCGCGCCCACCCCCACTCCATGGGCGCCTGGTCGCCCGCCTCCAAGACCAACGTCGCCTCCATGACCGAGGGTGACTTCTTCGGCAACGAGACCTCCTTCACCGCCCCCGTCGCCACCACCGTCCGCATCGAACTCGTCAAGGCCGACGGCACCGTCCAGGTCCTCAAAGACAAGACCCCCCTTAAGGCCGGCGAAGTCTTCGACGCCACCGTCATGCGCAAGGCCACCCTCGTGTCCTTCTACGAGAGCGCCATCGCCCACGCGAAGAGCGAAGGCATCCTCCTCTCCCTACACCTCAAGGCCACCATGATGAAGGTCTCCGACCCCATCCTCTTCGGCCACGCCGTGAAAGTTTTCTTTCGCGACGCCCTTAGCAAACACGCCGCCACCCTCGCCACCCTCAGCGTCGATCTGAACAACGGCCTCGGCGACCTCGTCGCCAAGATCGAGAAACTCTCCCCCGCCGACCGCGCCGCCATCGAGGCCGACCTCGCAGCCGCCTACGCCGCCGGCCCCGCCCTTGCCTACGTCAACTCCGACAAAGGCATCACCAACCTCCACGTCCCCTCCGACGTCATCGTGGACGCCTCCATGCCCGCCATGATCCGCACCTCCGGCCAGATGTGGAACAAGGGCGGCAAGCAGCAGGACACCCTCGCCCTCATCCCCGACCGCAGCTACGCCGGCGTTTACCAGACCGTCATCGACTTCTGCCGCAAACAAGGCGCCCTCGACCCCAAGACCATGGGCTCCGTCCCCAACGTCGGCCTCATGGCCCAGGCCGCCGAAGAATACGGCTCCCACAACAAAACCTTTGAAATCACCGCCGCCGGCACCGTCCGCGTCGTGGACGAAGCGGGCAAAGTTCTCCTCGCCCACACCGTCGCCCCAGGCGACATCTGGCGCGCCTGCCAGACCAAGGACGCCCCCGTGCAAGACTGGGTGAAACTCGCCGTCAACCGCGCCCGCCTCTCCGCCACCCCTGCCGTCTTCTGGCTCGACGCATCCCGCGCCCACGACGCCCAGATCATCGCCAAAGTTAAGACCTACCTCGCGCAGCACGACCTCACCGGCCTCGACCTCCGCATCCTGCCCCCCGCCGCCGCCTGCCAGTTCACCCTCGAACGCATCGTCCAAGGCCTCGATACCATCAGCGTCACCGGCAACGTCCTCCGCGACTACCTCACCGACCTCTTCCCCATTCTCGAAGTCGGCACGAGCGCAAAAATGCTTTCGGTCGTTCCCCTCATGAACGGCGGCGGCCTCTTCGAAACCGGCGCCGGCGGCTCTGCGCCCAAGCACGTTCAGCAGTTCACCGAGGAAAACTTCCTCCGCTGGGACTCGCTCGGCGAATTCTTCGCCCTCGCCGCCAGCTTTGAGCACCTCGGCATCACCCAGAACCACGCCAAGGCCAAGGTGCTCGCCGAGACCCTCGACGAAGCCAACGGCAAGTTCCTCGAATATGACAAGAGCCCCGCCCGCAAAGTCGGCGCCGGCATCGA
>JANXLP010000519.1 GCA_025355125.1 Opitutaceae bacterium
GCGCGCGGCCCACCTTCAGCGACACTCAGCGATACTCGACCCACTCGGTGGACGCGTATTGGTCCACGAGGCCGCTCACTTCATCTTCGTTGAATTCCGGCCACGGCGTCGCTTCGGCTTCTGCGCCCAGCTCGGCCGCCAGCGCGGCAATAAAGACATCGCCGAAGGCTTCCCAATCCATCGCGTCTGCGCGTGCCGCGGGTCGCCAGAGGGAGCCCTGAAATAGCAGGCCGTGTTTATTCCGCTTCTGCGCGGCGCCCGCGATTTTTTCGCCGGTGTCCCCGTGCACGACGTCGTAAAGTTCCGCGCGTTGAAAACACACGCCCGCCGGGCCGCACGCCTGCTCGCCTTCGGCCGGCGGCTCGCAGCTCGTCTTCACGACGGCGGGCACGCCTTGCGCCCGCAGCGCCGTCGCGAGGCATTCGTGCATGCGACGATAACTCTCCGCAGCCCGCAATTCCTCGAGCGCATAGCCGCGCGGAATCACGAGCGCATACGTCCAATCATCGCGGTGATCGACGACGCCGCCGCCCGTTGGCCGGCGGCAGATTTCGTTGGGATTCGCATCGGCTGGCAGCTGGGTGCGCACGAACGAGATTTTCTGGCTGTAGCCAAACGTCCACGCGGGCCCGCGCCAGCCGTAGTGGCGGAAACGCGCGACGCCGGCCGACGGATAGCGCTGCAATAGCAGAAAATCCGCCGCCATGTTTTCCGCAGCGCCGCCGCTGCGCGTGGGTAAAATATCCAGCTTCATCACGGGACAAGAATCACTTTCCGGAGGAATACCACTCTTGGCACGAGAGAGGCACGTGCAGCTCGGCGAGTTGTTCGGCGAGCGTTTGCGGACGCGTATTCAAGACGTTCACGAGCGGTGCAAGATCGAGGGCGAGATGCGCCTGGCGGGTGCGGGCGGCCTCGGGTTTTTCGGCGCGTGTGATGGCGGTGATGGGTGCGCGTTGCGGAGAGAGTTTAAAATGTTCGCGCAGTGCGAGGCCGAGCGCGTGGCGCGAAATCAAATCCGCGCCGGCCCAGTGCAGAACGCCGCACAGGCCGCGCCGTGCGCAGAGCTCGAGCAAAACCTCGGCGAGATTTTCCGCAGTGCAGGGCTGGCGAAATTCGTCGGAGAAAAGTTGCGCCGTTTTGCCCGCCGCCCAGTCGGCAAAGATCCGCTCGTGCGTGCTACGTTTGCCGCCGGGGCTGTTGCCCATGAGCAGGGGCGCACGCACGGTCGCCGAAAAGTCCGGTGCCATCGCATGCGCGGCCTGTTCGCTCGCGATTTTTTGGCGGCCGTAGAGATTGATGGGCGAGGTCGCGTCGCCGATGGCGTAGGGCGCGGTGCGCGCGCCGTCGAAGGCCTGCTCTGAGGAAATGTGGACGAGCCGCGCATTCAGTTTCCTCGCGAGGCGGGCGAGTGTCGCGGCCAGGGCGACGTTGAGCGCCTGTGAGCGTGCGGGGTCGTGCTCGACGACCGCGGGCTCGGACACGGCGGCGCAGTTCACGATGGCATCGGGGAGGACTTCGAGCACTACGGCCGTGAGGGCGGCTTCGTCGCAGAGATCGACGGTGCGGCGTGAGAGTAGGCCGGGGAGTTCACCGGTGAAGCCGCCGACGATTCCGGTCACCGCGTGGCCGCGTCGTGCCGCGGCCCGGGCAAACGCTGCGCCGACGAGACCCGAGGCTCCGGTGAGAAGAATTCGCATGGTGAAAAGTTAGTCGCCGGGGTCGCGTCGTCCAAGCCAAACGAGACGTGGGTAGAGTCGTTGCTCCGAGGTGGGCCGGGCGCTCCGCGCGCGGCCAAAGCAGTCTTATCCGTAAGCCGGAGCCTTCACTGAAGCGGTGCGTAATGGCCGCGCGCGGAGCGCACGGGGGCGCTGATCATCACGCCAGCAGCTCCGGCGCGAGCAGCCAGCGCACACGCCAGGGGGCGGTAGGAGACGCGGCGTCTTCGCGGTCGAGGCAGAGCACGGCGGCTTTGCGGAGTTTGAAAATATCTGGCGTCACGGCGCCAGTGACAAGGAGCGCGGCCAGGAGACTGAGGTGCGGTTCGTGGCCGACGATGGCGAGGTCATGGCGCACGGGTTTTAATCGCGCGGCGACGGTGCGCGGTGGGTTCTCTGGCTCGAGGCCGGCGATTTCTGAAATTTTTGCTGTCGGCGCGAGGGCGGCGGCGAGGAGTCGGGCGGTCTGCCGCGAGCGGGCGAGCGGGCTGTGCCAGACTTCGGCGGGGGCAAATGCGGGTTTGGCGCGGAGGAATTTCGCGAGCGATTTCACCTGCGCATGGCCTTTGGCGCTGAGAGGCCGACCCGCGTCTTCCGTTTCGGCGAGCGCGTGCGCGTGACGGATGAGATACAGATTCATCGCTGAATCCCCGTCGCTACGTATCGAGGAGCTGGCGCGAAGCTTTCAGGAGTTCGCTCAGGGCAAACGGCTTGGGCAGACGCGAAATTTGCCTCGTGGGCAGGGCGGTGAACGGGTGCTTGGCCTCGGCGGGACCGACATCGAGCAGGCGGGTCTCGGCGCGGCGGGCGAGCAAGGCGCGGGCGACGGCGGCGGCCTCGGCGTCGGCCATTGGGGCGATGAAAAGCTGCATCGGCTGCGTGGCCTCTTTGGCCAACGAGAGTGCCTCGACGGCGGTGGCGCCGGCGTAAACGCGGTAGCCGTCGGCGGTGAGGATGCCGGCGACCATCTTACGCACGACATCGTCGGCCTCGAGGAGGAGCACGCGTTCGCTGCCGCGAGTCACGGGCAGGGGCGCGACGGGCACGGGCTGGGTGGTGGTTTCCACCGAGGCGTTGTCGCGCGGAAGCAGAATATCGAAACTTGTCCCGACGAGGAGTTCGCTCTGCACGGTGATCTGGCCGCCACTCTGCTGGACGACGCCATAGACCAGGGCGAGGCCGAGGCCGGTGCCTTTGCCGACGGGCTTGGTGGTGAAAAACGGTTCGAAGAGCTGGAGCTGCGTGGCGGCATCCATGCCGGTGCCGTTGTCGCGCACGCTGAGGAGCGCGTAGTCGCCAGGCGGAAGATCGGTCTGCCGGCGGTTTTTATCGGCGGGAAGGGTGCGGCTCTCGGTGACGACGGTGATGCGGCCGTGATCGCGGAGCGCGTCGCGGGCGTTGATCACGAGGTTGAGCAACACCTGCGTGAACTGGGCGGGATCGACGCGGACGTGGAGCGATTCTTCGCTCAGTTCCAGCACGAGCTTGCCGGAATCACCCACGAGCCGGCCGAGGATGGTGGCGTGGTCGCAGACGAGGGTGTTGAGATTAATGACCTGCGGATGGAGCGCCTGGCGGCGGCCGAAGACGAGGAGCTGCTGCGCGAGCGCGGCGCCCTGGCGGCCGGCGGTGTGGATGGCGTTGATCTCGTCGAGCCCGGTGGGCTGGCCGGCGAGTTTGGTCGCGAGGACTTCGCAGTAGCCGTTGATGACGGAGAGGAGGTTATTGAAATCGTGGGCCACGCCGCCGGCGAGACGACCGACGGCGTCGAGGCGCTGGGCGTGCACGAGAGCTTCTTGGAGGCGGCGTTTTTCCGTGGTGTCGCGGTAGGCGGCGACGACGTGGGTCAGCCGGCCGTCTTCGCCACAGACGGGGTCAAAACTCCATGCGGCATAGATAGAGCGCCCGTCGGCGCGGCGGAGGTAGCCCTCGCCGAGGAGCGGCTGACCGGGCTGGGCGGTGGGCAACCAGCGCACGAGCGGATCGAGATCCGCCCGGTCGGCGTGGAGCAGGCCGTGTGCATGGCCGACGAGTTGGGGCGCACCATAGCCGGTGATGGCGCAGAGGCTGTCGTTGACAAAAATGATCTGCAGGCCGGCGGCGGTGCAGGCGATTTCGGCGATGAACACGCCTTCGCTCTGCGCACGCAGCGCGGCGGCGAGGAGGCAGAGCGGCGGCGCGGGCGCGGCGGATTTGGGGAAGGAGGAGGCTTTTTTCACGCGGCGGGGTGACCGGGGAGACTTAGGGGGCAAAACGTTCAACGGACCAGCTGCCGTCTTTTTCACGGCGGTAGCGCAGGCGGTCATGGAGCCGGCTGCGGCGGCCCTGCCAGAACTCGATGGTCTCGGGTGAGACGCGGTAGCCGCCCCAGTTGGGGGGCAACGGGACTTCGGCGCCGGCGTATTTTTTTTCCAGCGCCTTCATCGCATCCTCGAGCGTGGCGCGGCCGGGGATGACGGCGCTTTGTTGCGAGACCCAGGCGCCGAGCTGGCTGGCGCGCGGGCGGGAGTGAAAATACGCGGCGCTTTCTTCGCGGGCGACCTTGGTGACGGTGCCCTCGATGATGACCTGGCGTTCGAGTGCGATCCACGGGAAGACGAGCGTCGCGCGCGGGTTGGCTTCGAGCTCGCGGCCCTTGCGGCCCTCGTAGTTGGTATAGAAAACGAAGCCGCGGCCATCGAGGCCCTTGAGCAAAACGGTGCGGGCGGAGGCGCGGCCGTCGCGCGTGGCGGTGGCGAGCGTCATGGCATTGGGCTCGGTGAGCTTTGCGGCCTCGGCTTCCTGAAACCATTTCTCGAACTGGCGGAACGGATCGCGGGCGAGATCTTTTTCGGTGAGACCCGCGAGGGCATAGTCTTTGCGAAGGTCGGCCAGGCTCATGATGTGAGGCGATGCTGTTTGCCGCGTTCTGGGCTGTCAAAAATCATCTCGGGCGATTTGCATCATGAGGCGTCGCAATTGTGCGTAGGGGCGGGCGACCCCTCATAGTGGGCGTCGTGCGCAGGGCGAAGGTCCGCGCTTCCGTTTTGTGAGGGCTTCGGGATTCTCACGCAATGGATCTGGACCCGTGGATATATCCGCTGCTTTTCCTCGCCGCGCTCGCGGCGGGGTTGGTCGATGCCATTGCGGGCGGCGGTGGGCTGATCGCGTTGCCGGCGTTGCTGATGACGGGGTTTCCCGTGCCGCTCGCTTTGGGCACGAATAAACTCCAGTCGCTTTTCGGCAGTGGCATGGCGGCGGTGCACTACGCGCGGCACGGGGTGATCGATTGGCGGCGCTGCCGGTTGGGGATGACGGTAACCTTTGTCGGCGCGATCGCGGGCGCCTGGACTGTGCAGAGCATCGATTCCAGCCGGCTTGCGCTGCTCATTCCGTGGCTGCTGGCCGCGATCTTGGTTTATACGGTCTTTCGGCCGGAACTGGGGCGCGAGGTGCGCGCGCCGCGCCTGAGTCACAGGGTTTTCTGGCTCGTGGCGGGCGTGGGGTTGGGTTTCTACGACGGATTTTTCGGGCCGGGCACGGGGTCGTTCTGGACCATCGCGCTCGTGCTGCTACTTGGGCAGGATTTCATGGCGGCGACCGGACATACCAAGGTCATGAATACTGCCAGCAATCTCGGTGCGCTGATCCTTTTCGTTTCTGCGGGGCGCGTTCATTGGCTCGCCGGCGGCGTGATGGCGCTGGGGCAGATCGCGGGCGCGCGCGTAGGTGCCGGGCTGGTGGTGAAAAAAGGCGCTCGCTTCGTCCGCCCGGTGTTTCTGACGATGGTCACGCTGACGATTGCCCGCCTCGCCTACGTCGCGCTGACGCGCCCGCATTAAACTACCAGCCCACCATGTCTCCTGCCGATTTTATTGATCACCACTCCGCCACCCTGTTCGGCGATCTTCGTCAACTCGTGGGCACCTCGACGGTGAATCCGCCCGGGGAAAACTACACCGCGATCACGGCAAATCTCACGGCCAAGCTGAGTGCGTTGGGCCTGAACGCGCGGCGTTTTACGATTCCGACGGCGTTGCTCAAAAAATTTCTGCCCCCGGCGCAGCACGGCTTCCCGCGCTACAACGTGCTCGGCAAACTGGCGGTGCGCGGCGCGAAAAAGACGCTCCATTTCAACGCGCACTACGATGTCGTGCCCGTCTCGGGCGCGTGGAAACACGGCAGCCCGTTCAGTGGCGTGGTGGACTGCGGCTGGATCTACGGTCGCGGCACCGCCGACATGAAGGGCTCCATCGCGAGCCTGCTCATGGCGCTCCGCGCGCTGCAAGCCACGCGCACGGTGCCAAAGATGAACATCGAAGTCTCCTTTACCGCTGACGAGGAAACCGATTCCGCGCTCGGCACCGGCTGGCTCGTGGAGCACGCGCCCATCAAGCCTGACTACGCCGTCGTGATGGAAGGAGGCGAAGGCCCGGCAGTGTGTTGCGGGCACAATGGCGTGGTGTGGCTCGAAGTGACCGTCCACGGCAAGGCCGCGCACGGCTCGACGCCCGAACGCGGCATCAACGCGCTCGAAAAAATGGCCGCGCTCGTGCTCGGCCTTGAGGCGCACAAAAAAGATCTCGCGCGCCGGAAGTTTAAGACGCCCGAGGGCAAGATCATGGTGCCCACCATCAACGTCGGCGGCGTCTTCGGCTGCGGCGAGGGCGCGAAGATCAATACGGTGCCGGCGACGGCGACGTTCACCATCGACCGCCGCGTGCTCGCGATCGAAAACCACCTCGCCGCTGAGAAGGAACTGCGCGCCGCGTTGGCCGTGGCCGCTAAGAAGATTCCCGGCTGCCGGATCACCGTGGCGAAGATTTCTGAGAATTTTTCCTGTTACACCGCGCCGACACACCCGTTTTTTGCCGCCATGGCCGCGACCGTCGCGAAGGTGCGCGGCGAGCCGGCGGTGTTCAATGTTTCGACGGGCTTTAACGACATGCACTTCTTCGCCGCCCACCGGAAAATCCCGACCCTCGGCTACGGCCCGGGCGGTATCGACTACCACGGCGTCGATGAGCGGGCGTCGGTGAAGGAGCTGATCGCGAGCGCGAAGATCTATGCGGAGCTAATGACGGAGTTTCGTGGGTGACCACAGATGATCGGGGTGGGCCGAAAGGCGAAGAGTGAGGGGCTTGCGTGGGGGTGGGCTGCTTTGATCGAAATGACGACGTGAAGAAACTCCTCAAATTTGGCGCTTACACGGTGGGCGTGCTCGTGGTGCTGCTCGCTGTCGTGGCGGGTGCGGTGTTTGCAACGAGCAACGAGAAGATCGGTAAAAACTATGTTGTGGCAGTGAAACCGGTGCGCATTCCCGGTGATGCTGCGGCGCTCGCCCGCGGACAGCATATTGCGCAGACCCGCGGGTGCATCGATTGCCATGGTCGCGATTTCGCGGGCGCCAAGGTCATCGAAGACGACGCGATGGGGCGGCTCGATGGCCCGAATATCACGATGGGTGGCGGAGGGCGGGTGGCGATGTTCGAGGATGTGGATTGGGTGCGCGCGATCCGGCACGGGGTTGGCCCCGACGGACGCGGCTTGTTCATCATGCCGTCGGAAGAATACGCGCATCTTTCGGACGAGGATCTCGGCGCGTTGATCGCGTTTTTGAAAACGGTGCCCGCAGTGACGCGCGAACGTCCGGCGACGCAACTCGGGCCGGTGTCGCGGGTGTTGCTCACGCTCGGAAAAATCAAGCTGGCGGCGGAGAGCATCGACCATCTGCACTTGAAGCCGGCGTCCGTGATTCCCGGCGTGACGGTGGAGTATGGTCGCTATGTCGCGGCGGGCTGCACCGGTTGCCACGGAGCGAACTACTCGGGCGGCAAGATCGAGGTCGGCCCACCGAGTTGGCCGGAGGCGGCGAACCTCACGGCACATGCGGACAGCCGGCTCGCGACGTGGAGCGAAGCCGATTTTATCCGTGCACTGCGGACGGCGAAACGGCCTGACGGCACCGAGCTGAATCCGGTCATGCCGCGGACATTTGGGCAGATGGACGACGTGGAGCTAAAGGCGCTCTACGCGTTCTTCAAGTCGCTCCCACCGGCGGCGAAGGGCGTGCGCTGACGAGATTCCTTCAGCGCGCCGCGGGTTATTTTTTCGCCAGCGCGTCGGACGCGGCCTGTTGAAAGGCGCGGCGAACTTCGCTCGCGTCGCTATTGGGGAAATTGGTGCGCTGCACCATCAGGATGTAGGCGATGCCGCGCACGGGATCGATCCAGGCCTGCGTGCCCCAGGCGCCGCCGTGGCCGTAGGTGCCGGGGGAAAGCATGGCGGCGAGGCCGGGGTGAGGGGTTTTTAGGATGCAGGTGGCGATGCCCCAGCCGTAGTTGGCGCCACGTTGACCGTAGGTGTCGGTTTGGAAAAAGCCGGTGGGCGTGTCGGCGGGTGTTTGCGAGGTGGAGAGCAACGTCATGGCGGCGGGCGAGAGGTAAAGTTTGCCGTCGAGGGCGCCGCCGTTGAGGAGCATCTGGCAGAAGCGCGCGTAGTCGTGCGCGGAGGAATAGAGCCCGGCGTTGCCCGTCGGTGGGCGCGTGCCGCGGGCGGGTGGCGGGGCGGTGAGGACTTCGAGTTGGCCGGTGGTTTTGTTTTTTGAATACGGCGTGGCGATGAGAGGGAGTTGCTCGGCGCTCGGGTAGTGCGTGGTGTGTTTGAGGCCGAGCGGGACAAAGAGGCGGGTGCGGAGAAATTCGTCGAACGTGAGACCGCTCACGACTTCGACGACGCGGGCGGCGGCGTTGATGCCTGATTGGCAATAACGCCACTTGGCGCCGGGCTCGTAGTTCATGGGGGCGGCGAGCCAGAGGGGCACGAGATCGGCGAGGGTGCGGGCGGACCGGGCGGCGTCGGCGGGGGCCTCGCCGAGGCCGGAGACGTGGGTGAGGATCTGGAGGAGCGTGAGATTGGCGGGCTGACCGGAGGGTGTCTTCAGGGCGGCGAACTCGGGAATGTATTTCGCGACGGGATCGGCGAGGTTGAGTTTACGCTCGTCGATCAGCATGAGCACGGCGGTCGCGGTCATGGGCTTCGTCATGGACATGATGTTGAACATCGTGTCGGCCGTCATGAGGCGTTGGGTCGCGAGGTCGGCGACACCGTGGGTCTCGAAGTGAACGATTTGATCGCGCGTGATGACGAGGGTGACGGCGCCGGCGATTTCGTGGGTGTCGAGCGCGGTGAGGACCGCAGCGGCGACGCCGGGGAGCTTGGGATCGGCGGCAAAGACGGTGGAGGTCAACAGGGTGGAAATAATCAGGGCGGAGCGCATGGGGAGGGGCATAACGTTGGGGTGGGTGCCGTTAGTTGGAGGCCGGCGGATTGAGCGCGTCAAGCGATGGGCTCCAGCGCGGTTCGTGATGCGACGCGCCGAGGAAATTCGGTGAACGGAGGGCGTTGGGGAAATAGGGCGGAGCTGAAGCCCCCCCTACTCTATCGAGCACGTTTCTTAAAAACGCCCGCGCACGCCGAGGGTCCAGACGGGGCCGAGGATTTCGCGGGAGCGGAGGAGTCCGGGTTGGTTGGAATAGTAATCTTGAAACGAGTTGGTGATATTGCGGCCGCTGAGGGTGAGTTCGTAGGTGCGGTTGATTTTGTAGCCGGCGCTGAGGTCGGCGAGGAACTGCTCGCTCCACCAGCGGATTTCGTTGGTGGCGAAGGCGTCGATTTTGGCGGACTGCCAGGTGCCGCGGAGTTGGACGTTGAATTTGGCGTTACTGAAACGGATGCCGCCGTTGGCGGCTTTCGGGACGACGTCGGCGAGTTGCACGTCGGCGATGGTGCGTGAGATGGAGCCGAAGACGCTGAAGCCGCGCCAGAAGCCGGGGAGGAACACGAGCACGGTAATCCGGTTTGAGCTCAAGATAGAGCGCGGGGTGAACGCAGGAAGCGCAGGGCGGCGGCGGGGAGGGAGGCGTAGTGCTGGGTGCGGGCGGAGAGGTTGAGGGAGCCGTCGCGCAGGAGCGCGCCGAGCAGG
>JANXLP010000520.1 GCA_025355125.1 Opitutaceae bacterium
CCCCACCTGCGAAGGCGCCGGCCGCATCAAGCTCGAGATGGCGTTCATGCCGAACACCTATCTCCCCTGCGACGATTGCCGCGGCCTCCGCTACGGCCCCGACCTCGCCGACATCGCTTGGAAGGGCAAATCCATCGGCCAAGTCCTCCTGCTCACCTTCGAGGAAGCCGCCACATTTTTCGACTTCCATTCCCAGCTTTCGCAGGTCTGCCAGCTCATGGTCGATTGCGGCCTCGGCTACCTCACGCTCGGCCAGTCCTCGCCCACGCTCTCCGGCGGTGAAGCCCAACGCCTCAAACTCGTCACCGAACTTTCCACCGGTCTCGCCAGCTACCGCGAGCGCTCGCGCGGCGAACTCCCGCGCAAACTCTACCTCCTGGAAGAACCGACCATCGGCCTGCACCTGAGTGACTGCGAAAAACTTATCCGCGTCCTCCACTCGCTCGTGGAGCATGGCCATACGGTTGTCGTCATCGAGCACCACCTCGATCTCCTCGCCGAAGCCGACTACATCATCGAACTAGGCCCCGTTGGCGGACCTGAAGGCGGCGAACTCCTTTACCAAGGAGAACTTGCCGGGTTGCTCAAAATTAAACGCAGCCCCACCGCGCCCTACCTGCGCACCAAACTTAAGCGCTAGCCTACACGCGCGGCTTAGACCGGACCCACCAAGGCCGTGCGGATCGCCGTCACTAAATCAGCCTTCGGGACCGGCTTCACCAAACACGCCGATAGCCCGGCGATCGACATGCTGCGTGTCAAAAAATCCGGATTCATGTAGCCGGTAACAAGGATTCGTTTCAAAGATGGATGCCGCTTGCTAGCTGTGATGAGAAAATCCGATCCCGCTTCCCCGGGCATCATATGATCGCAGACCACAACATCGTGTTTTCCCGTCGCCAGCAGTAGTTCCGCCTCTTCGGCGCTTGCCGCCACCTCTAAGTCAAATTCGCCCTCCAGCCCCAGCCTCATTACCGCCAGCAGCGCCGCCTCATCATCAACGAGCAGCACCCTCGGCCGAATACTATGCCTAATCGTCGAGGCAGCCATGTAGGTTGGGAGCCACGCCTAACCCGAAGCGACGCTCATATCATGAGCCTTGGCCGCATCTTCAACCACTCGCACGATTTCACCCAACGAGACCGGCTTGAGCAGATAACGAAAAAGTGCCGCCTCGTTCACGCTGCGCAGCAGCATCTCGGGTTTCATATAACCCGTCACCAGCACGCGCTGCATATGCGGAAATTCTTCCCGCGCTCGCACCAAGAAATTCATGCCGTTGCCGCCGGGCATCAAATGATCCGCTACCACCACCTTGAAGGCTTTTTTCTGTAAAAGAAAATCCGCCTCCCGCGCAGATTTGGCCGTCGTCACCTCGAAGAACGGCTCCAGCGCCGCCGTGAAAACATCCAGCAACGATTGCTCGTCATCCACCAAAAGCACGGTCTGCTTGGCTTCGCTCTCAGCGGCAGGCAACGGGGTCTCGTTACTCATTATCTGAACAAAATTGCGGAGCCGCATTTCGTTGGCAAATCCAAATCCACTTCTTCCGCGGTCATTCGCCAGCTTTTGATTTGCGGTCGCCCTTTCACTGAGGAACCTTCAGCCAAATAATGCCGCCGATAGATTTGCACGCTGCCGCCCGTTTGGGCACCCTCGACCAGTTGCCCCGCTCGGCCATAGATCTGCAACGGCTCACCGCGCGCAATTCCTCCGGCAACACGCCGCTGCACGCCGCCGCGAGGCATGGTCACCTCGATCAGATTCCTAGCGAGCTTATCACCGCGACTACCCTCGCGATCAAGAACGACGCCGGTTACACTCCTTTACACCACGCCGCGAGCAGCGGACATCTGAAACAGATCCCACCCGCGTTCATCACCGCCGAAAGTCTTGGTCAGCGCAGCAACGCAGGTTACGTCGTCTTCCACCTCGTCGCCGCCCAGGGTCACCTCGACCAACTTCCGTCCGAACTTATCACCGTTGAGGCATTCGAGCGTAAGACCGATGTGGGCAACACCCCTCTTCATGAAGCCGCCGAACAGGGCACCTTGAATCGGATCCCCTCCCGCTTCATCAACGCCGCCGCCTTGGCCCAGAAAAATCTCGGCGGGGAAACCGTGCTTCACGTCGCCGCGTTCAACGGCCACCTCGATCAGATTCCGTCGGAAAACCTGACGACGGCCACCTTGCTCGAAGCCACGAGCGCCGGCGACACCGTGTTTCACGCCGCCGCCATTTCCGGCCACCTCGGCCAGATCCCCGCAGCGTTCCTCACCCACCAGAATCTCGTTGGCGCGAGCAAGACGGGCTTCACCGCCATCCACGCCGCCGCCGAAACCGGCCAGCTGTCCAAGATTCCCGCCGAACACCTCACCGCCGACCTCCTCCTCACACGCAACGACAACGGCGACACCCCTCTCCACGCCGCCGCCTACGAAGGCCACCTCGACCAAGTCCCGCCCGAGTTGCTCACTGCCGAGAATATCTCCGTGCGTAATTATGACGGCGTCTCCGTCTGGCGCACCGCTTGCGACCGGAATTTTGAAAAGCAAATCCCGGCCACTGCACGCCCACGCAACCTGGGGCCAATCGACCGTTTTTTTCGTCGGATCTTCCGCGCTCGTTCGAATTTTTAGGAGATCGCTCCGGACCGTCTTCGCCACGCTTCCGGCCACGGTATTCCGGTTTGAGCTCAAGATAGAGCGCGGGGTGAACGCAGGAAGCGCAGGGCGGCGGCGGGGAGGGAGGCGTAGTGCTGGGTGCGGGCGGAGAGGTTGAGGGAGCCGTCGCGCAGGAGCGCGCCGAGCAGG
>JANXLP010000590.1 GCA_025355125.1 Opitutaceae bacterium
GTTGTCGGCGCTGACCGGCTGGTCGAAAGAGACCGTCTTGTCCCGTTTGCGGCGCCACCAATACCAGTAGCGGTTGCGGGCGAGGTTGGTCGCGATCTGGTAAAGCCAGGTCGAAAAAGCGGAATCACCACGGAAGTTCACGAGGCCACGATGGGCGCGGATGAACGCGTCCTGGGTGACTTCCTCGGCATCCTGCTGGTTGCGCAAGAGTTGGTGCACCATGCCGTAGATGCGGTCCCAATAACGGCTCACCATCTCGTTGAACGCGGCCTCGTCGCCGTTTTTAAAACGGTCCACGAGCAGGCGGTCGAGGGCTACTTCCTGAGCTTTTAAGGACATAAGTTCGTCGGAAGTATGACGCGCGTATTTTTGGATTGTTCCCAAATTTTATACAGGGATTGGCGGGGCTGGCGGGCCGGCTGGGCGTGGTTAGCGAGTGGTGATGCAGAGACGACTTTGTGACGGCAAAGTGTCAACGGGCAAAGGGCGGCGCAAGCCCCCGGGGGAAATTGGAGGCCCCCTCCGCCGGTAGTGTCCTAATTTGGATCTAGGGCTATGAGAAACCTTTGACTAGCGAAAGCCTTCCTTCCGGGTGGGGCATAAAGCCAGCACCCGGAAGGAAGGCTTTCGCGGTAGGAGGAATGTGCGTATTGATACCTCATGCTCGAGGGTGCGGACAACTGAACCGTAAATATAAATCTAACGGGAATCCGTTTCGGAGAGCAAAAAAAGCCCCGTTCATTGAGAACGGGGCTTTGGCTTCCAACTGGGCAGGCCTTAGCGGCTTGCGCAATGGGCTTTGCAGGCGGCGGTATCGGCAACCGAGCCAGTGCATTCGACCATGTAGGTAGTCCGCCCAATAGTGACGGGCATCTTCTCGCACTTTGTGGCGGGAGCAGGAGTGTTGGCAACGACGGGTGCCTGTTCTTTAACAGGGTTGCGGCGGGCATTCCAGTATTCGATACCGGGACCGGCGAGGGCGGCGGAAGCGGCGGCGGCCGCTACGATTAACAGGGTGCTGAGACGTAGGGTTTTCATGGCGGTTTGTATTTTGAGTTTCTTCGGGGAGGGGGGGCTCCCTTTGTAAGGTTAAACGCCGTCCAACGCGGGTTCCCTTGAATGTTCTTTGTTTTTTCCCGCGCATATTTTGCTCATGCAGGCATACATGATGTTCACTCTCTTTTTATTGAGGGATTTGCACCCCGACATCCGTTTAACGAAAATCATGAACCAAGATTCTCTCGACCGCCTGCTCGACGCCGGCGCACAAACGCCAGCCCCGTTGCTTGCAGAGCCTGCATTCACGCAGGCCGTGTGGGAAGCAATCGAACATCGCCGGAAACAATCGTTTTGGCGCGGGATGCTCCCGATGCTTCACTGGCAGGACTTTTTTGCACAGCCGCGCCTCGTGGTTCCGGCGCTGGCTTTGGTGCTTTTGGTAAGTGTTGTGCCTGCCGCCACCCTCTTCCAAGGTGATACTTCATCCGTGGTAGTTCGACAGTCACTTGGGCTTGATGTCTTCAGTGAAAATGCGCCCAACATGCCTGCAACCCGTCTGGCTGCCGGTTCACTGGCCCGTCAATAAACCATGAAATCTATCATCGGTTTTTTTATCATCGTGATCGTGGTGGCCGCCGTAGCCTCCTTTTGCACGATGCACTGGGTGGCCGCCCGTAAAGCCAGCCCAATCGACCCTCACGATTGGATACATCAACAGCTTCAGCTTACTCCCGCCCAACATACGGCGCTGGATTCCATAGAAATGAAGTTCCAGGCAAAACGGAGCCTGTTGACCGGGCAATTACGCGAAGCCAATCACGAGTTGGCACTCGCCTTGGCGGAAGGAAAAGCCGATTCCCCAAAAATCTCGGCGGCAGTGGAAAAATCCCATCATTTCATGGGAGAGCTCCAGATGCTTTCCATCGAGCACCTTTTTGCCATGCGTCAGGAGCTTAACCCTCAACAGGGTGACAAACTCCTCAGGCTGGCCCAGCAGGCTCTTCAGGATTCTCCCTAACCGGTCGTGGACCCAGACCTGCCTTTGATCGAAGCGCTCCAGGCGGGCGATGACTCGGCTTTGAGCGAGCTGATAAACCGCCACCGCGAACCGCTCCATCACTTTGTCTTCCGTTATTTGC
The DNA here is from genome assembly GCA_025355125.1 of Opitutaceae bacterium. Lineage (GTDB taxonomy): Bacteria > Verrucomicrobiota > Verrucomicrobiia > Opitutales > Opitutaceae > Tous-C4FEB. Next base: position 2,139 of record JANXLP010000590.1, read on the forward strand.
AGGATGACGCCGCCGCACGTGATGTCACTCAGGAGACTTTTGTGCGGGTGTATTTCAAGGCGGACAAATTCAAGCCGCATTTCCTGACCAAAACATGGATTTACTCCATCGCGCTCAATCTGTGTCGGGATCATTCACGGAAGTATTGGAAACGCCGCAGCGATGTTTCCCTCGACCTGCCATCCACGGAACAACACCCCCGTCTTGAGTTGGCGGACCCGTCGGATCAGCCGTCTGCACGAGCCGTAAAAACCGACCACGTTGCGCTGCTGCACGCCGCCATCGACCGGCTGCCTCAAAAACTGAAGGAAGCGTTGGTGCTGTTTACGCTGGATGGGAAATCGCAAAAGGAAGCCGCCGACATTCTGGGCACCAGCCCGAAAGCCGTAGAACTGCGTGTCCATCAGGCGAAACTCAAACTACGGGATATTTTAGGCGAGGTGATCTCGCCCGGAAAATTAACCTCCAAATGAGAATTTTTTGAGGGATTGGCCCCGTATCCGCGTTCAAGTGGAAAACCATGGCGCGTCCACTCACTACCCGTTCGTTTTTCAAGTTCCTGAGACAGGCCGTCCTTTGCCCAACCTTGGTGACGGCAACGGTAGCGCTGGGTTATTCTGCCGAGCGGCTGTCCCTAGATGCCGCTCTCCGGCAAGCCCTCGCCAATAATCGTGACCTAAGCGCGGCATCCCTTGGCCCCGAAATCGCCCGCGGGCAGGTGGAACAGTCGGCCCTCAAGCCCAATCCTTCGCTCGATGTGGGCGCGCAAAGCGATTTGATCACCGGCAACACCGGGGCGCGTAAGTTTGGCGTAGGCATATCCCAAGCCATTCCATTGGGGAATCGTCTTCAGGAAGCCCAATCCGTAGCCCGCACCGGCGTCACGCTGGCGGAAGATGATCTGGCCAACCGTCAACGCCTGCTCCTTGGAGAAGTCAGCCGAGCGTATTTGGATTTACTCGTGCTTGTGCAGCAAGTCTCGCTGCGGGACCGGTTGATCGCTTCCAGCACGCGCCTAGTAGAGCTTTCCGATGCCCGTGCGAAGCGAGGGGAGGTGTCTTTGATAGAGGTAAACGCAGCGAGGCTGGACCTCGCCAAGGTGGAACAGGAGCGTGCTACGCTTCACGCCGAACAAGTGAGCCAGTTGCAGCGATTAAAGCCCCTGTTGGGACTTTCTCCTGACGATCCTCTCGAAATTAGCGACGATCTTGATGCGGTGATCTCTCGACTGGCGAATACCGCCGATGCCGAAAAATCCAACTGGAACCGTGCTGATCTCCGTCTGGCCAATGCCTCGTTCGAGCGGATTGGAGCCGAACAGCGTCTGGCCCACGCCGAGGCCCGTGGTGATCTGACGGTGGGAGCCACTTACGACTACGAGCGCGATACGGTCGGCGACTCCGCCCACTTCCTTGGGGTCAAGCTGTCCATACCGCTCCCCTTGAAGAACAAAAACCAAGGCAAGCTGCGCGAACTCAGGGCGGACCGGACCCGTGCGCAGCGGGAGACGGAGGCGCTCGAACTTTCGATTGCTTCCGAAGTCGCGGTCGCTCGGCAACGCGCAGCGCAGTTCAAGGAAATCATCACCGGTTATCAAACGACCGTGCTGCCTCTTGGTCTTGCGGCTGAAAACAACCTTAACGCCGCCTATCAGCAGGGACAGGTGCCTATGGTTCAAGTGATCCAGAGCCAGCAACAGAGACTAGCCTTGGAAGCGGGTGCGCTGGAGGCCAAAGCCACCTATGCCCGCGCCTTGGCGGAGCTGCAAACCGCTACGGGGAGCAACCCCCAGCTCGCCAGCGTTGCATCCGACAATTCTCAGCCCTGATCCAGGTTTTTACATTTTTCACAATGATTCGCCCACTTTTTCACATAACGGTTGTCGCCCTGTTCATTCAACCCACTCTTTCCGTGTTTGGTCACGGCGGGCAAATTGAGACCGGCGGCGGCGGTGGCGGCCCTGTCACCATCACCAAAGTTCAGCAGGCATCCATCGGCCTTCAAACCGCCCAGGCCGATTTCCGGACGATTGACAGCCTACTCCGGCTGACAGGCACCGTGAAGCTTGATCCCGACCGGCGAGCACACGTTACCACCCGCATTTCCGGTAGGGTGGAAAAACTTTTCGCCTCCGTCGGAGATTCCGTCGAAAAAGGACAAAAACTGGCCCTGATTCAATCGCGCCTGCCCGGTGACCCTCCACCTGAAATAACCGTGGAAGCGCCTTTCAGCGGCACCATCAATGCGCGAGACGTCAGCTTGGGCGATGCGATTGAGCCCAACACGGAACTCTTCGACATCATTGATCTCTCCCGGGTGATCGTCGTCGCCCGCGTTTACGAAGCGGACATTGGACTTGT
>JANXLP010000593.1 GCA_025355125.1 Opitutaceae bacterium
CATCGCTGAGATACAGCCATTTTACCGAAAATTATCCATTTAAAGCCATGAACACGCCCATACAACGAACAAACAAAAATGTCTCCTGATTAGAAAACGGGGTATAAAAATGTTGCATAGAGACCTTATCACTTCAAGAACCTGCAAAGAGCACTAAAACATAAAAAAATGTATAAGGCAGTCGTCCTGTTCGTGTCGGTGTTGTGTGCGGCTTTGGCGTGCGATCAGTTTCCGAACGGCACGAAAACAAAGTTGAACTGAAAGAACTGCGACGATGGCAACTGTATGTCCGGATAGAAAAAAGCTTTTATTTTCATTAAAGGAAAAAAATTTTGTAACAGATTTTTCAAACTGGTATTAAAAATACTGAACTGGTGAATATTCGCTTCATTTGTTGTAATAATCCATCTATTTTTATTCCTAAACGTACTAGTTGACAAATTGAGGGAGGAGAGGGTGCCATTTTTCAACAACTATTATACAAACGAAAATGAGTAGAATAGATATAAATTATCCAATTTATCATGACATCCATACCGAGACCTTCAACTACCAGGCCAAGCGCACCCGCATCGGCCTCAACGCCCAATACAGCCTGTCCAAGCGTTACTCGCTCTACGGGTCCGTCGTCGATCTCGGCGGTTTTGTGCAGAACCTCCAGCGCTACGCCCCCAACACCCCCGACTACGCCAAGGGCATGCGCCGCCAGGAACTCGGCTTCTACACCAACATCGGTATCCGCGGAGAATTCTAAGCCGTCGTGAAACCCGTTTTCGAATCAGTCCTCCGCCTTGAAGTGCCACGGGCGTCCCGCCCGTGGGCTTGCCGCCGTAGCTGCGAGCGTGAGCGAGTGGACACCTCTCCCTCCACAACCTCCCATAGCCGCGAGCGCCAGCGAGTGGCCGCCCCTCCCTTCGCCCGCTCCTTCAGCCCACTCTTCCTCGCCTCGGCCACGCTCCTCACCGCCACCCTCTCCGCCGTCGCCGACATCCGCACCGGCAAGATCTTCAACGAGATCGCCGTCACCCTCGACTCCACCGCCCTCAAACCCGTCAAGTGGCTCGACCTCATGTTGAGCGTCCGCCACCCCGCCACGACACCCTGATTTCCCCAAAAAACTCATGCTCCCCCTCACCGTCCCCCGTCTCCGTGCCTGCCTCGCGCTCTTCCTCGTCTCGGCTCTCGCGGCACTCGCCGCTCCCGCCGTCGAAAAAACCGACGTCTATGTCTCCGGCCAAGACGGCTACCATACCTACCGCATCCCCGCCGTCATCCGCGCGAGGAACAGCGACCTCCTCGCCTTCGCCGAGGGCCGCAAATCTGGCGGCGGCGACGCCGGCAACATCGACCTCCTCCTCAAGCGCTCCACCGACGGCGGCCGCACGTGGGGCGCACAACAAGTAGTCTGGGACGACGCAGACAACACCTGCGGCAACCCCTGCCCCGTCCTCGACGCATCCACCGGCACCCTCTGGCTCCTCCTCACGCACAACCTCGGCACCGATCACGAAAAAGACATCATCGCGCGCACCGTTCGTGGCTCCCGCACGGTTTGGGTCACCAACTCCACCGATGACGGCATCACCTGGACCAAGCCGGTCGAAATCACGTCCACCACCAAGAAGCCCGACTGGACCTGGTATGCCACCGGCCCCGGCATCGGCATCCAAATTCAAAAAGGCACCCACGCCGGCCGCCTCGTGATCCCCTGCGACTACAACGACACCGATCCCGCCGATCCCAAAAAAGCCCGCAAGGGTTCGCACGCGATTTTCTCCGACGACCACGGCAAAACCTGGCAACTCGGCGGCACCATCGCTCCCGCCATGAACGAGTGCCAAGTCGCCGAACTCTTCGATGGCCGTGGCACCCTCCTCATGGATATGCGCTCCTACTTCGGCCGCGCCGCCCGCGCCCAGTCCCTCAGCACCGACGGCGGCACCACCTGGTCCGCCTCCGTCGATGCCCCCACCCTCGTCGAGCCCGTCTGTCAGGCCAGCCTCCTCCGTCACGACGCTGCGAAGCTCCTCCTCTTCTCCAACCCCGCGCACCCGAAGCAGCGCGTGAACCTCACCGTCCGCGCCAGCGCCGACGATGCGAAGACCTGGCGCGACGTCGCCGTCCTCCACGCCGGTCCTTCCGCCTACTCGAGCCTCGTCGCCCTCGACGCCGCCACCGCCGCCTGCCTCTACGAAAACGGCGAAAAGAAACCCTACGAGCGCATCACCTTCGCCCGCTTCCCGCTCGCAAAGTAGTGCGGGTCTCCGACCCGCCCTCCACGCTACGTCCCAAGCTCGACGCCCACGCCCCGCTCTCAAATCTGAAATCCTAAATCTCAAATCTCCGTCCTTTTTCTCCGCTCCGCTTCGCTCCGTCCGCCTTCCCCCTCGCCTCCCCTCATGCACTCCCCCTTCCGCGGCCTCGTCTCCGCCCCTTTCACGCCCTTCAACGCCGACCGTTCGCTGAACCTCGACGTCATCCCCGCCTACGCGCGCTTCCTGCGCGACAACGGCGTCGGCGCCGCCTTCGTCTGCGGCACCACCGGGGAAGGTCTCTCGCTCACGCTCGACGAACGCCTCGCCGTCGCCGAACGCTGGGCCGCCTGCGCCGATGATCGTCTCCGCGTGATCGTCCACGTCGGCCACACCTGCCTCGCCGACGCCCGCACCCTCACCGCCCACGCCGCGAAAATTGGCGCCGCCGCCGTGTCCGCGCTCGCCCCGATGTTCTTCAAGCCTCGCAACAACGCCGAACTCGTCGAGTGGTGCGCCGCTGTCGCCTCCGCCGCGCCCTCGCTCCCGTTTTACTATTACAACATTCCGTCGATGACCGGCATCTCGTTTCCCGTCGCCGATTTCCTCACTCAAGCCGCCGACCGCATCCCGTCCCTCGCTGGCGTAAAATACACGCACGAAGATCTCCCCGACTACCGGGCCTGCGTCGCCGCCGCCAACGGCCGCTACGACATTCTCTTCGGCCGCGACGAACTTCTCCTCGAAGGCACCGCCGCCGGTGCGCTCGGCGCCGTCGGCAGCACCTACAATTACGCCGCGCCGCTCTACCTCCGCATCCTCGCGGCCCTCACCGCCGGCCGCGCCGCCGATGCCCGCACGCTCCAAGACACCGCCATCAAGATGATCGCGCTCTGCAACGGCATCGGCGTCACCCACCTCGCCGCATCGAAAGCCCTCATGGCGATGCTCGGCGTTGATTGCGGCCCCGTGCGCCTCCCGCTCCTCCAGCCCACCGCCGAACAACTCGCCGGCCTCCGCGCCAAACTCACCGATATCGGCTTCTTCGACTTCGCCTGTCGCTTTCCGAAGTAGGGCGGACTTCAGTCCGCCTTACGCGCCACATCCCGCGTTCACCGGCGGACTGAAGTCCGCCCTACTGACCGCCTCACCGCGCCGCTCGCGCCATCGATCCGCCCGCCGCGAACTTCGGCTGCAACGGCGCGCACGTCCGCACCACCGGATCCCGCGCCACAAGTTGCAGCAGCGGGCCGATCATCTTCTTCGCGAAGGCGTGCGGGCTCACGATGTAGCGCGCCGGCGCCGGCGCGAGTGATCCAAGAAACGGATCGTCGTCGCGCGAGATCAGGGAAATGTCCCGCGGTATCCTCAGCCCGCGCTGCGCCAGCAGACTCGTCGTCGCGAGATACGCGTAGGAATTGCTCACCACGAGCGCCGTCGGCGGATTTTTCCGATCCAGTAACCGCGCCAACGCCCTCCCCACGGATTCCACATCGTCGCGGTGATAGGCAACGTCCGCCACCGCATCCTTCACCGACGACGCCCTCAGGCCTTCCAGAAATCCCGCCTCGCTATCGACATCGCCCGCCCGCCGCGACTCGCGGTTGAGTAGCGCGATTCGGCGGTGCCCCAGCCCGAGCAGCACCCCGGCCGCGTGCCGGCAGATCGCGCGATAGTCCAAATCATAGTGCGGCAACGCCACGTCCGCATACGTCGAGCCCGCGACGAGACACGGCACCTTCCGCCGCGCAAACCACCGCTGCATCACCTCCGAAGAAAGCGTGAGCACCCACGCATCATGCGTGTGTTGCCCGACCAGCCGCTCCAGCGCGCGCGCCGGATTGCTCTGATAATACTGCCGCCCCTCGTGCACGCGCAGCCGGCAACCCTCCGCGAGCAACAGATCCTTGAGCTCATCTATCCACAGCGCGATCAACGGCCGCAGGCTGCCGATCGGCTCCGGAATGAGCACGCCCACGGTCTTCGTCTGGTTCGCATCGCTCGCCGCCGGCGGATCGGCCACGACGCGCGTGCCCAGCCCGACTACCGGCTCCACCACGCCCTCCGCGCGCAGCTGCACCAGTGCCGCGCGCAACGTGTTGCGGCTCGCCTGCACCGTCTCACAGAGCGTGCGCTCACCCGGCAACCAGCCGCGCCACGTCCCCTTCGCGATCTCCGCGCGCAACCACGTCGCCACCTGGCTCGCGACGGTTCTGTGGGGTATCAGCGTCATGGGAAAACAGCACACAGCACACGCCGCCCGCCCACCGTAAGGCAACCCCGGTTTCCCACGTCTCGCTTAACGTCTGTCATTGCGAGAAGCCGCGCTCTGGCGGCGACGAAGCAATCCATCTGAATCCCCGCCGCGCGCTTCGCGCATCTCACCATGACCGTCCGTTTGCAGCCGCTTTTTAACGTCCAGCCTGCGACATTTTCGCGCCGGCATCGAGCCACCACACCTCGGGCGAACGGTATCCCGGCTTCCGCTCGCCGCTCGCTACCGCCCAGCCGCCGCGCCACGCCACCGTCGCCGCCGTCGCGCGCGAAAACGGCGCCTCGCCCGCCCCGCTCCACCGATCCGCCGCCGGATCATACGCCAAAATATCCGTTGGGAATCCGGGATGATCCGGCCCGTTGAGATGCGCGCGCAGGCCATCGTCTCCCGAGATCACGAGCAGTTTTCCGTCCGCCATGAGCGGCGCGGGTGAAGGCGCCGCCGTCGCCGCGCGGGGCAGATCCGTGAGTTTTTTCCAGCCGCCCGCCGCCGAATACGCATACGCATCGCGCAACGTCGTGCGCTGCGCTTTCCCGTCTACGCCCGCGCTCAGCGCCACGCCGCCAAAAAGATAAAACGTGTCCGCCGTCGCTCCCGCCACCGCGAGCATCCGCGCCGGCCCCGGACATGCCGACAGCTCCTTCCAACCCGCTTCTGGCTTGTCCACATCAAGCGCCCACAAGGTCGCCAGCGCCGACGTCGCATCCGGTTTTTCAATCCCGCCCGCCACATAGAAAATCCCGCCCACCAGCGCCCCGCTCCCAAACGCACACGCCCGCGGCAACAGCGGCAGCGCGCGCGACTTCAACGCGCGCCCATCCCACGAGAGCAGAAAAACCTCCGCGAAATGCGCCTTAGCATCGCCGCCGCCGGCACAGATCACCCCCGCCGGCGTCGACACCGCCACACCATAAGCATTTGCCCGCGGCAACCGCCCCGCCTCGACCCACGCCCCGCCCGGCTCCGGCAGCGCAAACACGCCGTCATACCAAAGCTTCGCGCCGCCCTCCCACGGCCGCTTCTCCGGAAAATTCGCCCCGCCCGCGACGAGCAATGCGCCGCCTGCCACGCCGACAAACGGCGACGCGAACCCTTCGCGATCCGGCAACGGAGCCAGTTGTTTCCAATGAAGTGACGACGGCATGAGTGAGGGAGTAGTCGCCGCGCGCACGCCCCCGCCGAGCGCCAGTAGCGCGACGCAGCCAAGCCGGGAAAAATAAAACGCAGTGGGGTTCAAGCGGAGCAACTCCCTCCACCCTGCACTCCGTCCCATCTCTGACAACCCGCGCCTTGTGGTCCTTTATTGGCACCAAACCCTCCTCCGAGTTTTCGCCACAAAAAACACAAAAGGATTCTGACTACGGCGAAATCTCCATTGCGCCTATAGGCGCGCGGGCGACACGGAACGAAGCCGGAGAAATTTTTGTGCTTTTTGTGGCAAAAACTCCGAAAGCTCGAAATCCGCCCAACCTTCCATCGCCAAGCCCCTACGAAATCCGATCCAGCTTCCGGATCGCCACGAGCAGCCCGACCACACACCCCACGATCATCCACGGAATCGTCTCCAGCGCGCTCCCCGCCACCGCGCCCGCCGCCGCCGGCATGATCGCCGCGCCGATCCCCGCCGCCCCCGCCTGCCGACCGATGATCGTCTGCACCGCCGCCGGCGCGAACCGACGTGGCACTTCGTGCATCAGACCCGGATACACCGGCGCAAACCCGAGCCCCATCAACACGAGCGCGCCCACCGCCAGCGTCACCGACGTCGCCACCGTAAACACCAACGCCCCACCGATCCCCACCATCACGCCGAGCCCGACCAACCGCCGGTTACCCCACCGATCCACCACAAACCCGATCGCAATCCGCCCACCCGTGATCGACCCATAATACGCCGCCGAAGCCATCGCCG
>JANXLP010000663.1 GCA_025355125.1 Opitutaceae bacterium
CTACTCGGAAAAAATCCTCGAGCGCAACGGCATCAGCGTCACCACCGTCGATCTCTCGGAAATTCTCGGTCAAGCCGCGAAGCTCGAAGCCACCCACGCGCGCGTCACTAGCAAGATCGACGAGATCAAAGCCTACGCCAACGCCACCGCCGTCCCGCCCGCGAAGCTCCTCCAGATGGCGCGTCTCGGCGTCGTGCTCGACGATTTTGTGGCCACGAACCATCTCGATGCCACCGCCATCCAATGCTGGACCTCCGTGCAGGCCAACCACGGGTGCAACGTCTGCACCTCGATGAGCATGATGAGCGAAAATCTCATGCCCAGCGCCTGCGAGGTCGATGTCACCGGCGTCCTCACGATGTATGCGATGCAGCTCGCCTCGTCCTCGCCGAGCGCACTCGTGGACTGGAATAACAACTACGGCACCGAGGACGACAAGTGCGTCCTCTTCCACTGCGGCAACTGGGCGAAATCCTTCCTGCCCGACATCACGATCAGCACCGCGCCCATCCTCGGCTCGACCCTTGGTGTCGAAAACACTTGGGGCGCCCTCGACGGCCGCACGCCTGCCAGCCCGCTCACTTTTGGCCGCCTCACGACCGACGATACGAACGGCGTGATCCGCGCCTACGTCGGCGAAGGTCAGCTCACCAACGACGCCCTCAAGACATTCGGCAACCGCGCCGTCGCCCACGTGCCGAAGCTGCAAAAACTCCTTCGTCACGTCTGCAACGAGGGCTTCGAACACCACGTCGTCATGAACGCCTCCCGCACCGCCGCCGTGCTCAACGAGGCCTTTAGCCGCTACCTTGGCTGGGAAGTTTACCATCACGAAGCGCCTGAGGTCTGACGTCCGCGCATGTTCACCGATCTCCAGCTCGCGCAGAAATCCCTGCGCTACCGCCGCGACATCTTGCGGTGGATCAAACACGCCGGCGCCGGCCACACCGGCGGCAGCCTTTCCTGCACGGACATCCTGAACGTCCTCTACAACCGCATCCTCCGCATCACGCCCGCCACGCGCCTCGATCCGCTGCGCGATCGCTACGTGCAGAGCAAAGGCCACTGCGTCGAAGCCCTCTTCGTTGTGCTCGCCGACCGTGGTTTCTTTCCCGCCTCCGACCTAGAAACGCTCTGCCGTTACGATTCGCACTACGTCGGCCATCCCACGCGGAAGGTCCCCGGCATCGAGCAAAACACCGGCGCCCTCGGCCACGGCCTGCCCCTCGGCACGGGCATGGCCATCGGCGGCAAACTCGACGCCGCGCCGTTCCGCGTCTTCACGCTCCTCGGCGATGGCGAACTCGCTGAAGGCTCCAACTGGGAAGCCGCCATGGCCGCCGCCCACTACAAATTGGACAACCTCACCGCCATCGTGGATTGCAACACGCTTCAGATCACCGGCCGCACGCGAGACGTGATGAGCAACGAACCGCTTGCGGAAAAATTCGCCGCCTTCGGCTGGGCCGTCCGCACCGTCGATGGCCACGACCTCGCCGCCCTCACTGCCGCACTCGCTGCGCCGCTCGCGCCCGGCAAACCCAGCGTAATCATCGCGCGCACCGTGAAGGGCAGGGGAGTGAGCTTCATGGAAGACGTCGGCAAGTGGCACCACGGTGTGCCCAACGACGACGAATACACGCGCGCCCTCGCCGAGATCGACGCCTCGCTCGCCAAATTTCCGGAGCTCCGTGTAGGGGCGTCGCTTGCCGACGCCCGTTCCGCCCCGTCCCCATGAGCGCGCCCGCCCCTTCGATGTATTCCGCCGCCGCCCAGCAAACCGCTGCGCACCTCGGCCTTAAACTCGGCCGCGCCAACCTCGAGGAATTCGCCGACACCCTGCTCACCCTCGCCCGCGCCGACCGCAACGTCGTCGCCGTCACCAGCGACTCTCGCGGCTCCGGCAAGCTCGGACCGTTCGCCGCCGCGCTGCCCGCGCAGATCGTCGAAGTGGGCATCGCCGAGCAGAATCTCGTCGGCGTCGCCGCCGGTCTCGCCTCGGTCGGCAAGAATGTCTTTGCCGTTTCACCCGCGTGCTTCCTCACCGCGCGTTCTTTCGAGCAGATCAAGAACGACGTCGCCTACTCCGACAACAAAGTGACCCTCGTCGGCATCAGCGCCGGCGTGAGCTACGGAGCCCTCGGCACCACGCATCATTCGCTCCACGACTTCGCCGCCCTGCGCGCCGTGAACAACCTCACGCTCGTCGCGCCCGCCGATAATTTCGAAACCCGCGCCGCCGTCCGCGCCGCCGCCGTCGCGCCGCACCCGGTCTATCTCCGCTTCGGCAAAGCCCCCCTCTACACACTGCCCGCCGCCGACTCCGCTCCCTTCGCTCTCGGCCGTGCCCGCATTCTCCGCACCGGCAACGACGTCGCCTTCATCGCCACCGGCGAGACCGTCATCCACGCCCTGCTCGCCGCCGCGCATCTCGAAGAAACCGCCGGCCTCCGTTGCCGCGTCGTCAGCGTTCCCACGGTCAAACCTCTCGACTCTGCCACCGTTCTCGCCGCCGCCCGCGAATGCCGCGCCGTCATCACCACCGAGGAACACCTCGTCAACGGTGGCCTCGGCGAAGCCGTTGCCTCCGTCATCGCGCAGGCCGGCATCGCCACGCGTTTCCGCATCGTCGGCATCCCCGACGAATACACCGTCACCGGCAGTCAGGCCGACATCTTCCGCCACTACGGCCTTTCAATGGAAGCACTCGCGGCAACCGCGCGCACGCTCCTGCAGCCCTGATTGTCATGCCGCTGATCCTCGCCCTCGACCAAAGCACGTCCGCGACGAAGGCCCTCCTCTTCGATGAGACCGGCCGCGCTCTCGACCGCGAATCTCTCCCTCACGCGCAGCACTATCCGCAACCCGGCTGGGTCGAACACGACCCCGAGGAAATTTGGAAAAACACGCTCACCGTCCTGCGCGCGGTCATTTCCCGTCACCCCGACAAGCTTTCGTCTATCGCCGCGCTCTCGATTACCAACCAGCGCGAAACTGTCGTCGTCTTCGAACGCGCCACCGGCCGTCCGCTGGCGCCGGCCATCGTCTGGCAATGTCGCCGCGGCGATGCCCTCTGCGCCGAGCACGCCGCCGCCGGACACGAGCCGCTCATCCGCGAGCGCACCGGCCTCAAGCTCGACGCCTACTTTTCCGCGCCAAAGATTCAGTGGCTGATTCGCAACCACTCCACGCTCCGCGCCGATCTCCTCGCCGGCACCGCGCTCATTGGCACTATCGATACCTACCTCGTCTATCGCCTCACCGAAGGCCGCGTGTTCGCCACCGATTCTACCAATGCCAGTCGCACACTTCTCTTCGACCTCGCACGCCTGCGTTGGGATGAAGAACTCTGCGCGCTGTGGGACGTTCCACTCCACGCGCTGCCCGTGGTGCGCGACGCTTCCAGCCATTTCGGCACGACCACGCTCGGCGGCACGCTGGCCGAGCCACTCGCAATCTGCGGTG
>JANXLP010000684.1 GCA_025355125.1 Opitutaceae bacterium
CGGTGAAGGCGGTCCAGCTGGTGAGGAAATTAAACGTGAGTTTGAGGAAAACCGGCGCCGGAGAATGGGGCAGGGCGACGAAGGAGGAGGGGAGTTGCGTGACCTTCGCGCCGGCGGCGGCGGCCGGGACGAAAAGGCCGGCGAGGGTGATGAGGGCGATGCTGATGACGATGGCACCCGGCACCCGGCGGGCGACGAGGATGATGGTGAGCAGGACGCCGGCGAGGCAGAGCGCGACGGGGCCGGAGGCGAAGTCACCGGCGCTGACGAAGGTGGCGGGGTTGGCGACGATGACGCCGCCGTTTTTCAGGCCGATAAAAGCGATGAAGAGACCGATGCCGCAGGTGACGGCGATCTTCAGGGCGTGCGGGATGGCGGCGATGATCTTTTCGCGGATACCGGTGACGGAAAGCGCGAGAAAGATGAGCCCGTTGATGAAGACCATGCCGAGCGCTTCCGACCAGGGGAGGCCCTTACCGAGGACGATGGTGAAGGTAAAAAAGGCGTTGATGCCCATGCCGGGCGCGAGGGCGATGGGGTAGTTGGTGAGAAACGCCATGATGACGGTCGCGAGGGCGGCGGTGAGGGCGGTGACGGTAACGAGGGCGCCCTTGTCCATGCCGGTGTTGGCGAGGATCGCGGGATTCACGGCGAGGATGTAGGCCATCGCGGCGAAGGTGGTGAGGCCGGCCTGGAATTCGCGGCCGGGCGTGGTGCGGTGCTGGTCGAGTTTGAAGATACGGTTGAGCATGGGGTGCGGGGAGAATTGCGAATTGCGCGCGGTGATCAATTAGCGAGTTTCATGCCGTGCTCCACGTGATCGACAGCCACGTTCATCTCTACGCGGACGCCATTAATCGCGATCCGGCGGGCTGGGCTACGGCGCACGGCGAGGCGCACTGGGCGACGCTGTGCACGCGGAAACGAAAGGATGGGCGGGCGGTGCAGGGGTTTCCGAGCGTGGGTGAATTGTTGGTGGAAATGGATGGGGCGGGCGTAGAGCGGGCGGTGTTGCTGGGTTGGTATTGGGCGCGGGCGGAGAATTGCGCGGTGCAGAATCGGTTTTTTGCGGAGTGTGTGCGGGCGCATCCGGACCGGCTGAGCGCGTTTGCGACGGTGCAGCCGGCGGCGGGAGCGGCGCAGGCGGTGGCGGAGCTGCGACGGGCAGGTGAAGAAGGGCTGTGCGGGCTCGGGGAGTTGTCGCCTCACGCGCAGGGCTACACGGTCGATGGCGCAGAGTTTGGCGCGGTGTTGGCGGTGGCGGTCGAGCGGGGCTGGCCGGTAAATTTGCATGTGACCGATGCGCGCGGGCGGGCTTATCCGGGACGGGTGGAGACGCCGATGGGGGATTTTGTGAAGCTGGCGCGGGAGTGGCCGACGGTAAATTTTGTGCTGGCGCACTGGGGCGGGGGACAGCCGCTGCGGGGCGAAGCGGGTGAGTTTTTTGAAAATGTGTATTACGATACGGCGGCGTCGCCACTGTTGTATGGCGCGGCGATGTGGCGGGAGTTTTTGAAGAAAGCGGGAGCGGGACGGGTGCTGTTCGGATCGGATTTTCCGCTGAACAACTATCCGCGAGAAACCGGGACGGCGGAGATGGGGCGGCTGTTGGCGGAGGTGCGTGGCGTGGGCCTGGATGAGGGAGAATTGGGGGCGCTGCTGACGGAGAATGCGCGGCAGGTGCTGGGTTTGGATGTGCGTCGGCGGCGGAAGGCGGACTGAAGTCCGCCCGACTTTCGGGTATGACGCGGGGGTGATGGAGTTGTGCTCGCCGGGGAGCGTGGCGGGAGGGCAGGGTGGGGGATGCGGTTGCGTCGGCTGATTATTTTTCTAGTGGTCGCGGTCCTTGCGGGCGCAGGTTGCGCGCGCAAGGAAGCGAAGGCGCCGGCGCGAGCGCTACGGAAAGTGGCGTTGCAGACGGATTGGTTTCCGCAGGCGGAGCACGGTGGATTTTATCAGGCGCTCGCGAAGGGGTTTTATCGGGAAGTGGGAATCGACGTGACGCTGCTGCCGGGCGGTCCGGGGGCGGGGATCAACTTGAAGGTGGCTAAGGGGGTCGCGGATTTTGGAATGAATCGGAGCGACGATATTATCTTGGCGGCGAGTCAGGGGCTGCCGGTGTTGATCGTGGCGGCGGTGCTTCAGCATGATTCGCAGGTGTTGCTGGTGCATGCGGGAAGTCCGGTGAAGACGCTCGATGATCTCGCGGGACGAACGGTGACGGCGTCGGTCGGGATGGCGTGGATTCCGTGGCTCAAGAAGAGCCGTGGAATCGAGTTCGCGCTCCGGCCGCAGACTTATGGGCTGGCGGGATTTTTCACGGATCCGGAGGCCATCCAGCAAGGGTTGGTGACGAACGAGCCCTACGTGGCGCGGCAGCGCGGCGTGGCGGTGCGCACGCTCGCGATCGGCGCGTCGGGCTTCGACGCGTATCACACGCTGTTTTGCCGGAGGGAGCTGGCGCGCGCGGAGCCGGAGGTGGTGCGGGCGTTTGTGGCGGCGTCGATTCGCGGGTGGAACGATTACCTCGAGGGCGATCCGGCGCCGGCGCATGCGATGATCTTAATGCGGAATAAACAGATGACGCCGGAGCTGCTGGCGTTCTCGCGGGGCGAATTGATTTCGCGGTCGCTGGTGCGGGGCGATGAAGGGCGGGGCGAGGGCGTGGGGCGGATCGAGCTGCACCGAATCGCGAGGCAGATCGAGATGTTGCGGGAGTTGGGGATTCTAGCAGAGCCGATGGCGGCGGAGAGCGTGGCGACGACGGAGTTTTTGCCGGCGGTGCGGCGTTAAAAAGGCTTGGCATCGGGCGCGCGCGGCGTGGATTTACGCGCATGAATCCAGAAGCCAAACTCGCCGAACTCGGTCTCACGCTCCCACCTCCACCCACCGCCGCCGGCAGCTACGTGCCCACGGTGCGGACGGGCAATCTGCTCTACTGCGCCGGCACGATCAGCCTCTGGAATGGGCAGATCTCGCACAGTGGCCAGGTGGGCAAGGAGCAGACGGTGCAGACGGCGAACAAGTCGGCCGAGATCTGCGCGCTCAACACGCTCGCCAACATCAAGGCGGCGGTGGGCTCGCTGGACCAGGTGTCGCGCATCGTTTTTGTGAGCGGTTTCGTGAACGCGGTGGACGGCTTTACAGACAGCCCGGCGGTGATCAACGGCGCGAGCGATCTCTTTGTGAAAGTCTTCGGCGACGCGGGCAAACATGCGCGCGCGGCGGTGGCGGTGAACGGTCTGCCGCGCGGTTCGACGACGGAGATTCAAGTGGTCGTGGAGCTGAAGGCTTGAGCCGGAACGATCCGGTTGAGAGCTGAGAGCGCGAACCTCGGGCAGTCACTGCTGCGCAGCGGCACGGGCTGAGCTTTTGGACTGGCGGCGGGCGGGGAATCGCGTGCAGTGGGAGGATGTATCTTGTGCTTGTTGTTACCGCGGCGCTGATCGTGATCCGGCTGGCGGGCGAATTGATTTTATCGGCGCTCAACCGTGCCGAGGTGCGAAGGCACGCGGGCGCGCCGCCGGCCGCCGCAGCAGCGATCATGGACGAGGCGACCTATGCGAAATCGGTGGCTTATACGCTGGAGAAATCACGATTCGGGGCGGTCACGGAGGTGTTCGATACACTCGTGCTGGTGCTCGTGATTTTTGGCGGCGTGCTGCCGGTGCTTTATGCGCATGTGGCGGACTGGGGCGCGCCCGGAGCGGTGTGGGACGATGCGCTGTTCATTTTGATCGCGGGCGTGCTGCTCTCGATTCCCGGGCTGCCGTTTGACTGGTGGGGGCAGTTTCGGTTGGAGGCGAAGTTCGGTTTTAACAAGAGCACGCCGGGACTTTGGATCTCGGATAAAATCAAGGGTCTGGCGCTCGCGCTGGTGATCGGGTTTCCGCTGCTGTGGGCGCTGCTTTCGCTGGTGCGCTGGGTCGGCAATGCGTGGTGGTTGTGGGGCTTCGGTTTGGTGTTCGGGTTTCAGCTGCTGATGCTGGTGCTCTACCCGAAGTTGATTTTGCCGCTGTTCAATAAACTCACGCCGCTGCCGGAAGGTGATCTGCGCACGCGCTTGCTGGCGCTGGGGGATCGCACGGGATTTCGCGCGACGGCGATTCAGGTGATGGACGGGAGCAAGCGCTCCGGGCACTCGAATGCTTTTTTCACCGGCTTCGGGCGGTTTCGGCGGATCGTGCTGTTCGACACGCTGATCGCGCAACTGACGCCGGAGGAATTAGAGGCGGTGCTGGCGCACGAGATCGGACACTATCGGCGCGGGCACATTCCCAGGATGATCGCGATGGCGGCGGCGACGATGTTGGGCGCGTTTGCGGTGATCGCGTGGCTGGCGCGCAGCCCGTGGTTTAACCTGACGTTTGGTTTTCCGGCGGGCGAACTCGCGCCGGCGTTTTTGCTGTTCGGGCTGTTGAGCGGGCTGGTGACGTTCTGGTTTACGCCGCTGGGGAATCTGCTCTCGCGGAAGCACGAATATGAGGCGGATGCCTTCGCGCGAGACGCCATGGGCGGCACGGGGCCGATGATTGGGGCGCTGCGGAAGCTGGCGCAAAAAAATCTGACCAACCTCACGCCGCACCCGTGGTTCAGTGCGTTTTTCTATTCGCATCCGACGCTGGTGGAGCGCGAGCGGGCGCTGACGGGGAACTGATGAAGACCCTTAGATCGGTGGTGATTGGGGTTGGGTTTTGGATCGGAGTGATCACGTGGGCACGGGCGGAGACGCTCACGCTGGCGACGTATAATATCGAAAATTATGGGCCGGCGAACCGGGTGACCGAGGCGGGTTATCGGAAAGATTATCCGAAGCCGGAGACGGAGAAGCAGGCGCTGCGCACGGTGCTGCGGGCGATGAATGCGGACGTGCTGGTGCTCCAAGAGATGGGCGGGGCGATTTATTTGGAGGAGTTGCGGCGGGATCTAAAGGCCGAGGGATTGGACTATCCGCACGCGGTGCTGTTGGCCGGTGATGATGCGGATCGGCACGTGGCGTTGCTGGCCAAGCGACCTATGCTGACGACGACGCAGCACACGGATTTGGAGATGCGCTATTTTGGCCGGAAGGAGACGGTAAAACGCGGTTTGCTGGAGGTTAAACTGGCGGTGGCCGATGGTGAGCTGACGATTTTTGCGCTGCACCTGAAGAGTCGTTACACCGACCGGGCGGATGATCCGTTGTCGGCGATCCGGCGCGCGGGTGAGGCGACGGCGATTCGCGATCGGGTGTTGGCGCGAGTGGGCGATGTGGCGACGACGCAGTTCGTGCTGCTGGGGGATTGCAACGACGACAAGGCGAGCAAGGCGCTCATGTTTTTACAGCAGCGCGGGAAGACGCACATCGCGGACCTGCTGCCGGCAGTGGACAGCCGGGGCGAGTCGTGGACGCACGCGTATCGGAAGAACGACACGTATACGCGGGTCGATCACGTGCTGGTGTCGGCGGCGCTGCGGCCGGCGGTGGTGGGGGGCGCGGCGCGGATCTACGACGGTGCGGGCTGGCGGGAGGCGAGCGATCACCGGCCGGTGGTGGTGACGCTGGAGTTGGGGACGGGAATGAAGAAATAAAAAGGCGGACCAGGGTGGTCCGCCTTGGGCTTGGGGCGTGGCTTGGAGGGCGGGTCGGAGACCGCGCCCTACTTAGAAACTACTTTCCGGTGACGGAGACGGGGATGTTCACTTCGCCGGCGCCGAAGCCCTTGATGAAGAGACTCCCGTTGCCGGCTTTGCCGCCTTCGACGGTGATGGTGACGGATGTCTGGCCCTGCGGGACGATGATCTCCGGCATGATGACGCTCTCGGGAACGTCGGTCGTGATATCAATCAAGAGACCGCCGGGAGGGGCGGAGACGGGGACGTTGAACGTGAGGGGCTGGCGCTCGCCGCTGCGGAGATTGAGCGAGGAGGGCGAGACGTTGAGGCTGCTCGGATCGACGCGGAAGGTGCCGACGGGAGAGTTGCCAGCGGCGCTGCCGAGCATGACGCGGTAGTTCTTGCTGGCCTCGACGGCGGGGACAATGAAGCTGATCGCGTTGGGGGACTCGTAGGTCGTGCGGGCGGCGAGGTTGTCCAGGAAGATGGTGTCCTGAGCGCTGAAGCCGCGGCCGAGGACGCTGATGCGGGCGCCGATGGGGCCGCGGTTGACCTCGAGCGAGAGGACGTAGCGGCGGACGATCTTGGCGTGGACGATTTCGGTGTAGGCCTCGGCGTCGCGCAGACCGTTTTGCGTTTCCATCTGGTAGGGAACGAGGAAGTAGTAGGCAACGGCGTCGCGACCACCGGACACTTGATATTCGAATTCGTAGATGCCTTCACCGAAGCTGCTGCGCTTCATGGGAAAGCTCTGGCCGTCGATGATGATCTTGGGTGAAATGCTGGTGCCCACGACCGTGCTGTATTTCGGCGTCACGCGCAGGGTGAACGTGTAAATCTGCGACGGATTCTCCGGGAGGGAAGGGGCCGTGAGGTTGGTCAACACCACCGTGTCGCAACCCGAAAGGAGGGCGAGGCCGAGGGTGGCGACGAGCCAGAGGAGGATTTTTCTCGCGGGAGAAATTCGGTTGGTATGCATTGGGCTTTTGAGCGTGAAAACCAGAGAGGTTAAAAAAGGTTAGTAATGAGCGGCTCCGACACAGAGCAAGCCAAAGGTGCGGGCGAAGCGCCGCTCGGGCTCTACGTGCATGTGCCGTTCTGTGCGTCCACGTGTGATTTTTGTGCGTTTTATCAGACGCAGCCGACCGCAGAAACGGTGGCGGGGTTCCTCGACAGCGTAAAAACCGAGGCGGGACTCGTCGCCTGGCCGCGGCCGGTGACCACGGTGTTCTGGGGTGGCGGCACGCCGGGCCTGCTCGCGCCGCGACAGATCGAGCAGTTGGGTGCGGGCCTGCGGGAGCGATTTATCGGCGAACCGCAGGAATGGTCCGTGGAACTGGCGCCGACTTCGGTGACGGTGGAACGGCTAACGGCGTTCAAGGCCATCGGCGTGACGCGGATTTCGCTGGGCGTGCAGAGTTTTTCGCCGGAGTTGCTCGATGGACTCGGGCGGCAACACACGCGGGAGCAGATTTATCGGGCGCATGAGCGCATCCGGGCGGCGGAGTTTCGTAGCGTGAATCTTGATCTGATGTTTGCGCTGCCAGGGCAGGATGAGGCGAGCTGGGTGGCGGATATCCAGACGGCGGTGGCGCTGGCGCCGGATCATCTCTCGACGTATTGCCTGACGTTTGAGGAGGACACGGCGCTGTGGGTGAAGCTCTCGCAGGGCAAGGTGAAGCTCGATACCGAGCGCGAGGCGCGGCTCTACGAGGAGACGTGGGCACGGCTGGCGGATCTCGGTTACGGGCAATACGAGGTGTCGAATTTCGCGCGGCCGGGGCATGTGTGCCGGCACAATCTCAACACATGGCACATGCACGAGTGGATCGGGCTCGGGCCATCGGCGGCGTCGCAGCACGCGGGCGGGCGGGGGGCGAATGTCTCGGATTTGGCGAAGTGGCGTGAGCAGGTGGCGCGCGGTGAACGCATGACGGAGGACCGCGTGGCGTTGACGCCGGCGTTGCTGGCTGAGGACGCGTTGGTATTTGGGCTGCGAATGAATGCGGGTGTCGATCTGGCGACGTGGCAGGCGCGTTGCCCGAATGCGCCATGGGCGGCGGTGGAGGCGCTGGCGGAGCGGCTCGTGGCGGAGGAGTTTGCGGTGCGGGAGGGCACGCGGCTGCGGCTGACGAATCGCGGGCGTTTGCTCGCGGACACGATCGGCGCGGAGCTGATGGCGGCGTTTGAAGTGGAGGCGGAGACGATTTCAGTATGAAAAACGTGATCAGGGGTTTCGTGGGATTTCTATTTTTGACCGTGCTCGCGCATGCGCAGAGGGCGCTCGTGTTGCAGACAGATTTTGGGGTGAAGGACGGCGCGGTGGCGGCGATGCGTGGCGTGGCGTTTGGCGTGAGCCCGAAGCTGGCGATGTTCGATCTCAGTCATGAGAACACGCCGTTCGATATCTGGGAGGCGGCCTACCGGTTGAAACAGACGGCGACGTTCTGGCCGGCGGGAACGGTGTTTGTGTCGGTGGTTGATCCGGGTGTGGGCACGGCGCGGAAGTCGATCATCTTACAGACTA
>JANXLP010000729.1 GCA_025355125.1 Opitutaceae bacterium
TGATAAGATCCTCGGCGATGGCGGCGAAGTCGTCGTAGGCGCGCTGGCGGTTGGCCTTGAGGGCGGCTTGGTGCCAGGTGGGGCCGAACTCGCCGCCGCCGCGGATGTTGGCGAGGACATAGACGCCGCCCTGCTCGAGCCACGCGGCGCCGATGCCGCCGCTGTAGGCGGGCGTCATCGAAACTTCGAAACCACCATAGCCGTGAAGGAGCGTCGGGTTCTTGCCGTCGAGGGCGAGGCCTTTGCGGGAGACTTGGAAATAAGGGACGTGTGTGCCGTCTTTCGATACGGCTTCGTGCTGGGAAATTTCCAAACCGGTGGCGGTGAAGAACGCGGGGAGCTGCTTCAACGTGGTGCGCTCGTCGCGGCCGATGGTGCCGAAGGCGAGCGTGGAAGGCGTGAGGAAATCGGTGACGCTCAGGAAGAAATCATCGGACTCGTCGCCATCCACAGCAGTGGCGGAGACGGTGCCGAAGGCGGGCGCGGCGAGGGGCGTGCGCTGCCAGCCGCCGTCGGCGCGGAGGGTGAGCGCGTAGAGGCGGTTGCGGACGTTTTCGAGTTCGTTGACGATGAGGTGGTGGCGGGTGGCGCTGGTGCCGGCGAGGGATGAGCGCGGGGTGGGCGTGAAGAGCAGGGCGAAGTCGCGTTCGCCTTTGAGGAAGCGGGCGTAGTCCATCGCGAGGAGCGCGCCGGCGGGGTAGGTGCGACCGCCGGTGGTCCAGGCGGTGCGAAGCTCGACGGTGATCTGATCGCGGTAGGTGCCGGGTTGGGCGTCGAGCGGGAGGTCGAGCTTGGTGAGTTTGTCGCCCGCGTGGAGGTAGGTCTCGCTCGTGTAGAAGGTGATCGCGCGGCGGACGAATTCGCGGTGGAAACCGGGCTCATCGGCAACGTAGGAGCTGATGGAAACATCGGAGGCTTCGCCGGCGAAGACGGTGGGGGCATCGGCGAGCGGGGTGCCGCGGCGCCATTTCTTTACGACGCGTGGATAGCCGGAGGTGGTCACTGTGCCGGCGCCGAAATCGGTGCCGACATAGAGCGTGTCACGGTCGATCCAGGCGACGTCGCTCTTGGCCTCGGCGAGGTTGAAGGCGTTTTCTTTGACGAAGGATTTTGTGGGGATGTCGAACTCGCGGACGACGACAGCATCACCGCCGCCGCGGGAGAGATTGAGGAGGACGCGGTCGTAGTTCGGGTAGAGGGCCTCGGAGCCTTTCCAGACCCAGTTTTCCTTTTCGTCGCGCGCGAGGGCGTCGAGATCGAGGACGGTTTCCCAGGTGGGATTTTCTTTACGGTAGTCGGCGGGCGAGGTGCGGCGCCAGAGGCCGCGCGGGTGTTCGGCGTCCTGCCAAAAATTGTAGTAGAACGCGCCGCGTTTCACGACGGCGGGGATGCGCGCGCGGGAATCGTTGATCGCGAGGAGACGGTCGTAGAGCGCCTGGTAGCCGGGGGTGGCGGTAAGTTCGGCGAGGGAGATTTTATTCTGGGCCTCGACCCATGCGAGCGGTTTGGCGCCGCCGACGTCTTCGAGCCACTGGTAGGGATCGTCGGTCGGGGCGGGCGCGGGAGCGGCGGAGAGTGACGAGGCGGTGAGCATGGCGAGAAAGAGGACGACGCGGATGAGTCGAGGGGAGAACATGGCTCGTAAAGGGAGGCGTTGGTTCAATTTTGCAATTCGTAGCTGAGGACGCTGAGGGCGTAAATGGCGGCGGTTTCGCAACGGAGGACGAGTGGGCCGAGGGTGATGGGTTCGAAGCCGGCGGCTTCGGCCTGGCTGAGTTCGGCGGGTGTGAAATCGCCTTCGGGGCCGACGAGCCAGACGACGCTGCGGGGGGCGCGACCGAGGGCGGCGGTGGTCGCGGCGACGACGGCTTTGAGGGATTTGGCGCCGGGCTGGAGACTGGCGATGAGTTTTAAATCGTAGCCATTCGCGGAGGCCATGAAGGCGGTGGCGGTTTGCACGGGGGCGATTTCGGGGAGCCAGGGGTTGCCGCATTGCTTGGCGGCTTCGAGGGCGGCGGTGTTCCACTTCTCGATTTTTTTGTCGGAGCGGTCGGCGTCGAGATGGACCTGGGTGCGTTCGCTGGTGAGGGGCACGATGCGGGCGGTGCCGATCTCCGTGGCCTTGCGCACGATGTCGTCCATGGTGCCGCCCTTGGGCAGGGCTTGACCGAGGGTGATGGAGAAAGGGCGAGGCTTGGCTTTTTGCGTGGACCGGACTTTGAGGCCGGCGGCGCGTTTATCGGCGGCGGCGAGTTCACAGATCCACTCGGAGCCATGACCGTCGAAGGCGACGACGGTGGCGCCTAGGGGAGCGCGGTTGACGACGACGAGGTGGTGCGACTCGTCGGGCGAGAGTGTGAGTTCGGCGGGCTCGGCGGTGGGCGGAGCGCAGTGGGCGCGGAAATCGGGCATGGCGAGAGCGGAGAAGGGGGCGGCGTGCGCGTCGAGGGGAAAACAGAAAGGGCGCCCGACCGTGAGGCCGAGCGCCCTTACCGACTTAACTGCAAACTATGAACTACCTAAAAAGAACGGGTAACTAACGCAGGGGAAGACGCGGGTGGGCGGCAGAGTGTTCAAAACAGGTTGAAATAAAATTACGTGGACACGGCGGGGCGCGTTTTTCAGGTTTTGTTTTCGCAGTGAGGCCCAGGTGGCGGAATTGGCAGACGCAGTAGACTCAAAATCTACCACCGCAAGGTTTGTGGGTTCGACCCCCACCCTGGGCACCATGTTTTCAGAGGGAGATGTATGCAGGCGGGATAGATGTCTGACGTGACACGTTTTGGTCTTATTTGGTGCGATCTGCCCCGAGCGCTGCAATTGCTTGCCGACAATTAGTTAAGAAAACTGTCGCGCCGGTCTGTGGGAAATTCGCGATCCGCTAGCGCGAAATGGTCTCATTTTTTCGCTACCTCATAAGTCATTGAAAATGAAAAGCCCCACTTTGGTTGAGACAAGTGTTCCCCACTCAAAAAGGTGGGGGGTGGGGGTAATTTGTCTGACTTTGGGTGGGGGAAACGGCCGATCCGGCGGCTACTCGGGGAACCATTTTCATCCACACCGATTTTACCGCCTGGGAGGGCGATAGGAGTAACGATGGCATGCAGCTTCACCGCATCTACCGTGCAACCTCAGCGCGAACGAAGCTGCCACTGTAATGGGTCGGCAACGCGTCAAAAAAACCCTTCCCATCCGCTGGAAACACTTGCCTACCGAACGGCGGGGCAGAAACCCCGTCCTTCGCCAATTGTTCGATCAATTCAGCATTGTCAGAAGTGACACCGCCCGCTCGTGACCACCAAAAGCTCCCCATCCGTTCTTTCCGCAAGATTCCGTCTTCGACGAAATAGTGAAACACATCGATCCGACAGGCTGCGCTTCGGGCTCGGTTGCGCTCCCGAATCTCAGCTTCCACGTCGCTCACCAGGCGCCGTGAGTGAGTGTAACGCTCGCGGCCGGCCGCCAAAATCTCGACAAGATCGCAGGTGCCAAAAACACCACCGACTGCTTCCCAAGCTTGGCCTTCGGAATAGCCACTAGCTACCAGCTCTCGAACGGCCCCGCACGGCGTGATTTCACGCTGTGCGAGGCGGTCCAAGACATTTGGAACAAGCGGTAGGTCTGTCATCTACGAGTCGTCACAATTTCGCCAGTCGTTCACTAATAAGATTCCTGGTCAATTTCCCGTGAACCTCATCGATCTGTTTTAATAAAGCCATTTCAGGCTGTAGCGAAGGGTGGTGCTTACCGAGCTGGTAGAGTGCGTTCAACTTTGCGCACGCATCATCGAGCGGGAACTCCCGCGCCTTTTCCCACAAATCGTCAAAAGCATAGCCCGCTGCATCATCGAGGCCGGGAATCACCGGACATCCTGCTTCATCCCGGGAGCGTTTCGTCACCAACTCACGAAAATCAGCCGCCAGTAAGCAGCCTTCGTGGCTCAGCCGATCCAAGCCGCCGGAAAAGGCGTCGGCTTCGGCAGGGGTCTAGATGCCG
>JANXLP010000731.1 GCA_025355125.1 Opitutaceae bacterium
GCCGTCGTCGCCACGCCCACCTCCGGTCAACGCGAAGTATTGGCCCGCGCCCCCGGCTCCGGCGTGCTGATCGACCTGTCGCACATCGACGCCTGTGCGACCACGCTCGACACACTGCTCGGCGACCGCGTGGCCCTCGCCGCCCGGCAACACGCGGCCCGCTTCGCGGCCGAGCAACTTTACTCGTGGGAGCGCGAGACTCCCGTGCTGCTCGGCGCCGTTGCCGCTGCCCTCGCCCGTCCCGCATGAAGGCCGCGCTCCGCCACCGCCTGCACACCTTGCTCTCATTGGCATTGCGCCTCCGCAGCCGGCCCATCGTGCCCGCCCCCCTCGGACGCTGCGTCATCCTCGCGCCTCACCAAGACGACGAAGCCCTCGGCTGCGCCGGACTCATCCGCGCCCATCATGCGGCCGGCCTTTCCGTAGATGTCATTTATCTCACCGACGGAGCCGGCTCCCATCCCGGCCATCCGCTCCTTCCACCCACCGAGATCGCCCGCATCCGCCGCGCCGAAGCCACGCACGCCATGCGTCTACTGGGATTGGCAACATCCTCGCTCCATTTTCTCGACGCACCCGACGGCACCCTCGCCCACCTCTCGCCTTCGGCTACCACCGCGCTCGCGCAACGCCTCGCCGCCACCCTCGCCACGCTCAGCCCCATCACCCTTTGCCTGCCGTGCCGCGACGACGGCAGCTCCGAGCACGTGGCGACTTTTCAGATCGCGCAGCAGTCCCTCACGCTCGCCCCTATCAACCCACGCCCGCGCCTCTTGGAATATCCCGTGTGGTCCCGCTGGAGCCCACGTCTCTTGCTGCGCACCGTGCTTTTGAATCGTCGCATTTGGCGGCTCGATATCCGCCCCGTCATCGATCTCAAACGCTCCGCCCTCGCCGCCTACGTCAGTCAATTTCAGCCCGCGCCCCCGTGGCCGCGCGCCGTGCTGCCTGCGGGCTTTGCCGATTGTTTCCTTCAATCCGAGGAATTTTTCATCGAGCGCTGATCCCCCTCAACCTCGCCCCATGCTCGGCAAAATCATCCGTCACCTGCGCCGCCGCTTCATCGACGCCCCGCGTGGTTTCGGCCACCCGGTCCCCGCCGCCGCATTCGACGCCGAGTTCCGCTCCGGTCATTGGCGGCTACTCGACTCCCTGGACGAGAAGGCCCGCTATGCCGCCCTCGTCGCCCTCATCCATGCGCGCCACCCGCACCCCCGCCTCCTCGACGCCGGCTGCGGCAGCGGCCGTCTCGCCGCCTCCTTCGCGCCCGATGCGCTCGCCTGTTACCACGGGGTGGACCTCTCCGAGGAAGCCATCCGCCACGCGCACGATTTCGCGCCGGCCAATTCCGTGCTCCAGCAGGGCGACCTTGAAACGTGGAGCCCCCCCGCCCGTTACGACGTGATCGTCATCAACGAGGTCGTCGGCTATTTCCACGATCCCGCCCTCACGCTCACCCGGCTCGTCGCCTCGCTCGATCCTGGCGGCACTTTCGTCGTCTCGCTCTATCGCTGGGGCAACGCCCCCGCCATCTGGCGCCGCCTCGATACCCGTTTCAAAACCCTCCACGCCACGGTTGTCACCAACGCCGGTGGCGATAAGACATGGGATATTCGCATCCTCACCCCGCGCCAACCGACCACCGCTCCCCTCATCGCAACACCCGGCCCTTGAAAAAAGTCCTGATCATCAGCCCGCATTTTCCGCCTATCAACGCGCCCGACATGCAGCGCGTGCGGATGAGCCTGCCCTACTACCGGGCGCTGGGCTGGGAGCCCGTCGTGCTGGCCGTGGACGCACCCTGGCAAACCGGTGTGCGCGAAGACGAATTGCTCGCCACCCTCCCGCCCGATGTCCGCATCGTGCGCACCCGCGCCCTGCCCAACGCTCTCTGCCGCCTTCTCGGCATCGGCAACATCGGCCTGCGCGCGCTGCCCTTTTTTCTCTGGCGCGGCACCCGGCTGCTCACTTCGGAAAAATTCGACCTCGTGCTTTTTTCCAACACGCAATTCGTCACCTTCACCCTCGGCCGACTCTGGCGCCGCTGGGTGGGCGTGCCCTACGTCATCGACATCCAGGACCCCTGGCGCACGGACTACTACGAGCGTCCCGGCTCACGCCGTCCCCCGGGCGGCTGGAAATATCAGCTCGCCCGCCTCCAAGCTTGGGGCTTGGAAGGCTGGACCTACCGCGAAGCCTCCGCCGTCATGAGTGTTTCCCCATCCTACCTGGCGGATTTGCGCTCCCGCTACCGTCATTTCTCCACGATCCCCTCCGAGGTCATCGGCTTCGGGGCCAGCCGCGCCGATCTCACCGCCGCCATGGGCCTTCCCACCCCCGGCCAGTCCTTTGATCGCACCCGCGGCCAGATTCATCTCCTCTACACCGGCGCCTCCGGCCCCGTCATGCCGCATTCGCTCAAGGTGCTTTTCACCAGCCTGCGACTTTACCGCGAACTCCATCCCGAGCGCGCCGCCCGCCTGCGATTCCATTTTATCGGCACCAGCTACGTGGCCGCCGGCCAGGGCAAAGCCTCCGTGCTCCCGGTCGCCGCGCAATGCGGCGTCGCCGACCAAGTGGACGAAGTCCCCCATCGCATCGGCCATCTTGAGGCGCTGCGCTGGCAACAAATGGCCGACGTCCTCCTCCTCCCCGGCTCGAGCGACCTCGCCTACTCGCCCTCAAAAGTCTATCCGTATTTCCTTACGGGCCGGCCCGTGCTCGGCCTCGTTTTCCGTGACAGTGTGATGGAGCGCCTCCTCGACGAACTCTCCTGCGCCTACATGGTCCGCTACCACGACCACGAGGCCAAGGATGCGGCGCACGCCCAACTTCACGCCTTCTTCGATCTCGCCATCGCCGGGTTCCCCCCGGATTCGCTGCCCGAGCGCAACACCGCTCAATTCAACAGCCACTACCTCGCCGAGGAACTCACGCGCCGCCAATGCCTGCTCTTTGAGCAGGCCCTCGCCCCGACCGCCCAAGAAGTTTGAACCCGCTTCCCCCCAGCTCAGCACCCGACCGTTCATCGGCGTCCACGCCCGAGCTCCCGCCGCCGGAGACGAGGCCCTTGCTCGCGCCCACGCTCGCCAGCCGTAACGAGGAAATGCGGCGCAGCCGCAAACTCTTCGGATACGGCGTGGGCAGCATCGTCGCCGGCATCATCTACTACACCTACAACGCCAAGGTAGATGATCCGTTCCACCTCTATCTCGGGCAAATGATGATCGTGCTTTCGGTGCTCCCCAGCCTGATGTGGGCGCGAAAAGCCAAGTTCGGACTTCCTCTCTTCGAAGTGTTCATGCTCACCGGCATCAACACCTATGCGATCCCGCTCCTCAGCGGCCATCAGGCTCTCCACGCGTTTGAACCCGGGGTGATCACCCTCGCCGCCATAGGTGTCGTGCTGTTTCAGCTCGTCGCGAATTTCACTTTCATCATCACCCGCGCCCGACCGAAAAAAACGGCTTTTTGGCGTGCCGAGATCGTGACCAAAGAGATCTCCCGCTTCCTCGGTTACGGCATGCTCATCACGACGGGCTACACCATCCTCGTCGGCTTTACCGACGTGATTCCCCACGATTTGGAAGGCATCATCCGCGCTGTTTCTTACGGCGTCGGAATCATCGCGACCTTCATCCAGTGTCGCCGCTGGGGCGAAGGTAACCTGCCCCACAACGAAAAAATCAGCTTCGCCATCCTCCTCACGCTTCAGGTTATTTTCAGTTGGGCCACCCTCTTCCTCGTCGGCGGCATCTCCATCATGTTGCTCGGCCTGCTCGGCTATGTGTCTGGTAGCAAAAAAATCCCCCTGTTGATCCTGCTGGTGGTCATGCCGCTCATCGCCCTCCTCCACAACGGCAAGAGCGCCATGCGGCAAAAATATTGGGAAGACGCCGAGCCCATGCCCAAGATCACCGGCTTACCCGCCTTCTTCATCGAGTGGGTGGATTACGGCCTCGATCCCGAAATCCAGTCGAAACGCACCGAGAGCAACCGCCTCCTCGAGCGCACCTCGCTCTTTCACATCATGTGTCTCGTCGTCGCGATCACCCCCGAGCGCCTGCCCTACCTCAACGGCGAGACCTACGCCCAGATCCCCGGCCAGTTTGTCCCGCGCTTCTTCTGGGAAGATAAACCTGTGGGCCACATCAGCACCTACACCCTGGCGATCTACTACGGTCTGCAACGCGCAGAAGACACCAGAAAGACCACCATCGGTTTCGGTCTCCTCACTGAGGCCTATGCCAATTTCGGTTTCTTCGGGCTCGCCTTCCTCGGCGCTGCCTTCGGATTTTATTTCAAGAGTGTCAGCGTCTGGGCCTCGGAAAGCCCCATCCTTTCCTACGGCGGCATGCTCATGGTCGTGCTCATGGCCTGGAGTTTTCAAACCGAGTTCACGCTCAGCATCTGGCTGAGTTCGCTGTTCCAAGCCTGTCTCGTCGTGGTCGGCGTGCCCTTTTTTCTGCGCAATTTTTTCCGGTGACCGCGATCCCTTCGCCCCGCCGCCTTGCCGTGGTGCTCTCGCACCCGACCCAGTATTACAGCCCGTGGTTTCGCTGGCTCTCCACGCATACCGACCTCGACCTGCGTGTCTTCTATCTGTGGGAATTTGGCGTCACCACGCAGACTGATCCGCAGTTTCGCACCGCCGTGAAATGGGATGTGGACCTCCTCTCCGGCTACCCCCACGAGTTCGTCCCCAACACCTC
Source organism: Opitutaceae bacterium (assembly GCA_025355125.1). Lineage (GTDB taxonomy): Bacteria > Verrucomicrobiota > Verrucomicrobiia > Opitutales > Opitutaceae > Tous-C4FEB. The sequence continues at coordinate 4,713 of JANXLP010000731.1, forward strand.
CGCCCGCCCCGGCACCGAACACTTCGGCGGCCTCCGCAACCCCACGCTCCCTGCCCGCCTCGCCGCCTTCCGCCCCGCTGCCGTGCTCCTCTTCGGCTACGCTTACGCCAGCCATCTCCGCGTCATCCTCTGGGCGCGCCTCCACCGCGTGCCACTCATCTTCCGCGGCGATTCCCATTTCATCGGACGCGGCGCGCCCCCGCTCCGCACTCGGCTCACGCTCCGCCTCCTCTACGCCCAGTTCGCCGCCTGCCTCCCCGTCGGCGCCGCCAACCGAGATTATTTCCTCACCCTCGGCGTCCCGTCCTCCCGCCTCCACTTCGCACCCCACTCCGTCAACGCCGCTCTCTTCGATTCCGCTTCCGACTCGCACCGCTCCGCCGCAGCCGCCCTGCGTGCGCACCTCCGCCTCGCCCCCTCGACCCGCGTGATCCTTTTCGCCGGCAAATTCGTTCCCGCCAAACAGCCCCGCGAACTCCTCGCCGCCTTCCTCGCCGCCCGCCCGCCCGACACCGCCCTCGTCTTCGTCGGCGACGGCGAAGAAAAATCCGCGCTCACCGCCCTCGCCGCCGCCGCGCCCGCCGGCTCCGTGCATTTCCTTCCCTTCGCCAACCAGTCGGAAATGCCCGCGCGCTACCTCCTCGCCGATCTCTTCGTGCTACCCTCCCGCGGCCTCTATGAAACTTGGGGACTCGCCGTGAACGAAGCCATGCACCTCGGCCTGCCCTGCCTCGTCAGCGACCGCGTGGGTTGCCAGCGCGATCTCGTCACCGACGGCGAGACCGGCTGGGTTTTCCCCGCTGAAGATCCCTCCGCTCTCGCCACCCGGCTCACCCTCGCCCTCGCCACCCTCGCCGATCCCGCCGCGCGCGCCCGCATCCGCGCCGCCGTCACCGCCCGTATCGCCGAATACACCTACGCCCAGACGACATCCGGCCTCCTCGCCGCCCTCGACTCACTTGTCACTTAATAGGTGACAAACTCCCGTTCGTGAAAATCACCATCGTCGCCGGTTTCCTCCTCCCGATTCCACCCGTGCGTGGCGGTGCCATGGAAAAAACGTGGTCGCGCCTCGCCGAGAATTTCGCCGCCGCCGGCCACGAGGTCACCTTCATCTCCCGCCGCTGGCCCGGCTGGCCCAACCGCGAAACCATCGCCGGAGTCCGCCACCTTCGCCTCCGCGGCGCCGATCACACCCGCTATCTCGCGCTCAACCTCCTCCTTGATTTCATCTGGGGCCTCCGCGTCACCCGCGCGCTTCCTCCCGCCGATGTCGTCATCACCAACACCGTCGCGCTCCCCGTCTGGCTCCGCCGCATAAAACCCACCTCCGGCCGCGTCGCCGCCGTCATCGCCCGTATGCCCAAAGGCCAGACGCGCTTCTACGGCAGCGTCGATCTCCTGCTCTCGCTGAGCGCCGCCGTCACCGCGCGCATCGTCGCGGAAAATCCCCGCCTCGCCCCGCGCGTCATTCCTTTCCCCCTACCCATCGACTGGTCTCTCCACGCAGCCTCCGCCGCCCGCACCACTCCGCTTACCATCGGCTACATCGGCCGGCTCAATCCCGAAAAGGGCATCGAGCTGCTCCTCGCCGCCGCCGCCCGCCTCGCCGCCCGCCCCGATCTCCCTCCCTGGCGACTCGTCATCCTCGGCCCCGTCGCGATCCCGGGCGGCGGCGGCGGCGAAGCCTGGCTCGATGCGCTCCGCACCCGCTTCGCACCCGAACTCGGGGCCCACCTCACCGTCCTCCCGCCCGAATTCGACCCCACGAAACTCGCCCGCCACTACGGCACTCTCGATATTTTCTGCTATCCCAGTCTCGCCGAGCACGGCGAAACCTTCGGGGTCGCCGTCGCCGAAGCCATGTCCGCCGGTTGCGCCCCGGTCGTCTCCGGCCTCGCCTGTTTCAACGAACTCGTAGGCGATGGCGAAACCGGCCTCGTCTTCGATCACACCGCCACCTCCGCCCCGCACGATCTTGCCGCCGCGCTCGCCCGCCTCCTCACCGACGACGCCCTCCGTCTGCGCCTCGCAACACACGCCCAGGTTCACGCGCGCCAGTTCGATTACGCCTCCGTCGCCAGCAACGTGCTCGATAATCTTGCCCGGCTTATCGCCCCCCGGCCCTAGCCCTCTGCCACGCCTACTTTTAAGTAAAATCTGCGATTGTCTCATCTTCTCCCCCGCCGTCCTCTGTTGGCTCCATGCTCCAGGATGAACCGCCCTATTTGGGCCAGCATACACGCACCCCTTACCCACGGCGGGAAATCCTTCTGCGGCTGGTTTGGAGCGGTGTGCAATCCACGCTCTTCCGCTGGAGCCCGCGCCCGTTTCACGGATTCCGCGCCCGCCTCCTCAAACTTTTCGGAGCCGACATCCCCGTCCCCGGCCAAGTCGTTATTTTTCCCTCCGTTCAGATCACGTTTCCCTGGAAACTCGCCCTCGCCCCACGCGCCATGCTCGGCCCCCATGTCGTCGTCTATAACCTCGCCCCCATCTCCCTCGCCCGGGGTGCCAACGTCAGCCAACGCGTCCATCTCTGCGCCGGCTCGCACGACTACAGCCGCTGGTCCATGCCGCTCACCAGCGCCCCGATCCACCTCGCGGCCAACTCCTGGATCGCTGCCGATGTCTTCATCGGCCCCGGCGTCACGGTCGGCGAACTCAGCGTGGTCGGCGCCCGCTCCGTCGTGATGAAGAGCCTGCCGGCCCATAAAATCTGTTTCGGCCATCCCTGTCGCCCCGTGCGCGACCGGCCCGCGCCCAGCGCCTGACCCGAATGCACATCGCGCACATCGTCCCCAGTCTCGAAGAGCGCCACGGCGGTCCCAGCAAATCCGTCCGCGCCATCGCCACCGCCCTGTCGCAGACGGGCAACACCGTCGAACTCCTCACCACCGCCCCCCTCGCGGCGGACCCCGAGAACACCGAGGCCCTCACCATTGAGACTTTCCGTCGCGATTGGCCGCAGAAATTTTGCCCCTCTCGCGGCCTGCGCGCGCGCCTCGCCGCCAGCACCGCCGACGTCGTCCATCACCACTCGCTCTGGTTGCGGACCCTCCACTACGCCCACCGCTGCGCCACCCGCCGCGCTGCGCCCCTCGTCGTCTCTCCCCGCGGCATGATGTCCACCTGGTCGTGGGAACATCATTCGTATCGGAAAAAATTCGCCCGCCACGTCATCCACCCCGGCGCCCTCGAAGCCATCGCCGGCTGGCACGCGACGAGCAAGGAGGAGGCCGACGAGATCGCCG
>JANXLP010000751.1 GCA_025355125.1 Opitutaceae bacterium
CGTGAAAATCCCGGCGGCGTTGGTGCCGTATTTTGGGAAGGAGTTTTTGAGTTTTGCGTGAGCGTAGGGAAGGCGGAGTGAGGTTCGCCCACGCTCGGGAGTCCGTATGAAACGTCGCGTGCAAGATTGGGGGAAATGCGCGGTCGAGCTGGCAGGCGCATTGCCACGAGGGCGCTTGCACCCGACCGTAGTGGCGTGGGCGGAGGCGCGGCCGGTGAGGGAGGGGTGGGGCGTGGCGTTTTCGGGTGGGACGGATTCGCTGGCGTTGCTGCTGTTGCTTTGGGCGCACTGGCCGGAGCGGAGGACGCGGCTGGTAGCGCTGCATTTTAACCACCGGTTGCGTGGCGCCGAGTCGCGAGGGGACGCACTATTTTGTCGGCGGGTATGTGCGGCGTTGGGTGTAGAGCTGATCGCTGGACAATGGGAGGATGCGCCGAAAACGGCGAGTGAGGCGGCGGCGCGCACGGCGCGGTTTGATTTTTTTCAGCGCGCAATGGGCCTGCGGCGGATGCGGGTGCTGTGGCTGGGGCAGCAGGAGGATGACATCGCGGAGACGATGCTGATGCGCATCGCGCGAGGGAGCGGGACGGCTGGGTTGGCGGCGCCGCGACCGTTGCAGGAACAGGCGGCAGGCCGGATGCATGTGCGGCCGTTGCTCACGCTGAAGAAGGCGGAGATTATCTCGGCACTAAAGAGCGCAGGGGCCGAGTGGCGTGAGGACTCTTCCAACGCGGGTGATGGCTATTTTAGAAATCGGCTGCGCAAGGCGGTGGTGCCGGCTTGGAATAAGGCATCGGGGCGCGACGCCCTCGCCGGCGCGGCACTGGCGCGGGAACTGTTGGAAGAGGATGATGCGGCGCTTGAGCACTGGTTGAAGGACCTGGCGGTGGAAGCGAATGACGGCTCGCTGGAATTGGCGAAGTTGCAGGGGAAACCACGGGCGCTTTTTCGACGGGCGTTGCATCGGTGGCTGGGGGCGAAAAAGGGTTTGGGCGCGCTGTCGCGGCAGGGCTTTGAGCGACTGCTCGCGGCAGCAGAGGCCGGGGGCGATACACGACAGAGCCTAGGGTGCACGGCCTTTGCGGTCATCCGCCGACAGCGTTTATTGATTCAAAAGAGCGAGCGTCGCGCCGATTGAATTGGGTGGCGTGTTTTCCACGGTGGTTCAATTGACTTATCACTGCGGAACATCCACGTTCTAACTCTAGTCCATTTCAGAAATGTCCGAACCCGAAAACAACAAGAAGCCCCGTCGTTCCATCAAGAACCTGCCGCCTGAACGTTTTCAGCCGAAGGTGCTTTTCATCTGGCTCGCCATTTTTGTGGCGGTGGTAGGCCTGTTGGTGTGGTCGCCCGGTGTCACGAGCGGTCCCGCCAAGTTCAGCATCCAAGACGTGGTCGAGAAAGCGGAGGCAGGTGAAGTCACCAAGGGTGTGATTCGGTCCGATACCACGATCGCTCCCAACGGGGTGATTATCACCGGCGAATTGGAGAAACGTTCGCTCAAGAGTTCGAATGGCGCTGATACGAATTCATTCGTGGCTTCAGGCCGACTGAGCGAAGGAAATTTGGATCGTTTGCAGAAATCCAAGAAATTTTCTGAGCAACCAAGCCAGACGCTGCTCTCCTCGATTCTTGTGCAAGTGGTGCCATTTATTCTGATCATTGGTTTACTTTATTTCCTCTTCGTCCGTCAGCTGAAGCAGGCAGGTCGTGGAGCATTGAGCTTCGGCAAGAGCCGGGCCAAATTGCTGACACGGGATCGGGACAAGATTACTTTTGCGGACGTCGCGGGTTGTGATGAAGCCAAAGAAGAGGTGAGCGAAGTCGTCGAGTTCCTCAAGGACTCGAAGAAATTTACCAAAATGGGCGGTAAAATTCCGCGTGGTATTCTGATGGTGGGTGCGCCCGGCACGGGGAAGACGCTCCTCGCCAAGGCGGTCGCTGGTGAGGCTGATGTGCCTTTCTTCAGTATTTCGGGTTCGGATTTTGTGGAAATGTTTGTCGGCGTCGGTGCCAGCCGCGTTCGCGACATGTTTGAACAGGGTCGCAAGAGTGCGCCGTGTTTGATCTTCATCGACGAAATCGACGCGGTGGGTCGCCAGCGCGGTGCCGGTGTCGGTGGCGGTAACGACGAACGCGAGCAGACGCTCAATTCGCTACTCGTCGAGATGGACGGCTTCGACACCACGGAAGGCGTTATCATTATCGCGGCGACCAATCGCCCCGATGTGCTGGACAGCGCACTGCTGCGTCCGGGTCGTTTTGATCGGCAGGTCTATGTCGATCTGCCCGATATGATCGGTCGCGAGCAAATTCTTCGTGTTCACGCCAAGAAGATCAATTTGGCCGATGCCGTTGATCTCGCAGTGATCGCCCGAGGGACTCCCGGTCTTTCCGGCGCTGAACTCGCCAACCTTCTGAATGAAGCCGCGCTACTCGCGGCGCGACGTAACAAGAAGAAGGTGGAGATGATCGACGTCGATGATGCTCGCGAAAAGGTGCAATTTGGCCGTGAACGTCGCCGTCTCATGGACGACGAGGAGAAGAAGCTGACCGCCTATCACGAAGCCGGCCATGCTTTGATTCAGGGCGTGCTCGACGATGGCGCTTTGCCCGTGCATAAGGTAACGATCATTCCACGTGGACGGAGCTTGGGCAGCACGATGTTTATCCCGAAAAAGGATCTATTGACCCATGCGATGAAGCGGATGCTGAACCAAATCGCGATGGGCTTGGGTGGCCGCATCGCGGAAGAATTGGTTTTGGGGGATATTTCGAGCGGCGCGGCCGGCGACATCAAGCAGGTTACGAAAATTGCCCGCCACATGGTATGCGATTGGGGCATGAGTCCACTCGGTCCCGTCGCCTATGGCGACAATTCGGATACCGTGTTCCTTGGTCGCGAAATTACGCGCTCGGAAAACGTCTCTGAAGAGACGGCTCGCAAGATCGACGTCGAGATTCACCGGATCATCAGCGAGCAATACACGCGCGCCACCCAGATCATCACCGAGCACCGCAGTGCGCTCGATAAGATCGCAGAGGCACTCTTGGAGCACGAAACCATCGAGGGTAAGCATGTGATAGAGATCATCCAGTTTGGTGAAATGCGTTCGCCCGTAATTACGGCGATTGTCGTCAAGGCGGAAGAGAAGACTTCGGAGCGGAAGATTACGGATAAGCCCGTGGTATCTGACGTGATTTCGCCCGGCGGCTCCACTGCTCCGACTCCGGCCTAACAGAGAGCCACTCAGAGGACATTTACACAGGCAGCCTCCGGGCTGCCTTTTTTGTCGGTTCTAAATCCATAAAGTTCCGCCTTGGTTTTGCCGGCATGGCGCGGCAAGTTCGCAAGCTCTTACTATGAAAATCTGCTGTATTGGTGCTGGTTATGTGGGCGGTCCGACGATGGCGATGATCGCGCTCAAGGCCCCGCATATTCAAGTGACGGTCGTTGATATGAACGTGGCGCGCATCGCCGCATGGAATTCCGATACGTTGCCCATATACGAGCCCGGCCTTGATGAGGTGGTGAAGCAGCGTCGCGGTAAAAACCTGCATTTTTCCACAGAGGTTCATGCCACGATCAAGGCGGCCGATATTATTTTCGTGGCAGTGAATACGCCAACGAAGAGCTATGGCGTGGGGGCCGGGCGGGCGGCGGATTTGAGGTTTATCGAGTCGGTGGCGCGGACCATCGCCGAGGTGGCGGATGGGTCGAAGATCATTGTAGAGAAATCCACGATCCCGGTGAAGACGGCGGAAACGATCAAGGATATCCTCGCCGCCAACGGACGTGGCGCAAAATTCCAGGTGCTCTCAAACCCCGAGTTCCTCGCCGAGGGCACGGCGGTGGCCGATTTGATCAGTCCTGATCGCGTGTTGATCGGTGGTGAGCGCACGCCCGAGGGCAATGCGGCGGTTCAGGCCCTCGTCGATGTCTATGCGAACTGGGTGCCGCGGGATCGCATCATTACGACGAATCTTTGGTCGTCAGAACTCTCTAAACTCGTCGCGAACGCCTTCCTCGCGCAGCGCATTTCCTCGATCAATTCGATCTCTGCTTTGTGCGAGGCGACGGGGGCCGATATCGACGAGGTGGCCAATGCCATCGGAAAAGATTCCCGCATCGGGCCGAAATTTCTGAAGGCTTCAGTTGGCTTTGGCGGCTCCTGTTTCCAGAAGGACATTTTGAATCTCGCCTATCTCTGCGAGAAATTTGGCCTGCCAGAGGTCTCGGCTTATTGGGAGAGTGTCGTGAAGATGAACGACTGGCAGAAGCGCCGCTTCGCCTCGCGCATTGTCAGTTCCCTTTATGGTAGCGTGGCGGATAAGAAAATTGCCGTTTTGGGTTTTGCGTTCAAGAAAGACACCAATGACACGCGTGAATCGGCGGCGATTGCCGTGTGCCGCGATCTGCTGGGTGAACAAGCCAACGTAGTCGTATATGATCCCAAGGTTCCGGCCGACGAGATTCGCCGCGACGTGCTCGGCAAAGGAAAAGAAGACGCGAAGCTGAGTGTTGTTCACAGTGCCTACGAGGCCGCCACGGGGGCTCATGCGATCGCGGTCGTCACGGAGTGGGATGAGTTCAAGCAGCTCGATTTTTCGAAGATCTACGATCTGATGGCGAAACCGGCGTTTATCTTCGACGGGCGCAATATTCTAGATCTAGGCAAGCTGCAGGCGCTTGGTTTCAGGACTCAGGGTATTGGTAAGTGAGCGAGGGCTGAAGGCCACTCGCTTTCACGTTCCAACCTGACCGGGGTTCGCCTGCTCCCGGTTAAGCAGGCGCCGGTGTTGTAACCGCGCGGCTATTTGGGCTGAAGCGCTTGAGTCACTTTCATCCCTGGATGGGCGGACCGTCGATCAGCGCCGCAGTAGGCGGGCGAAGATCATGAGGTGGGTCGCAATGAGCAGAGGCACCAGAAAGGTCGGTAGGAGGCTGAGGGGGAGATGCGTAAGCGATCGGAGCTCGTAGGGATTGACGTGGTTGATCCTAGCGACGGTGATCACGACGAGGATAATGTCGACCAACCCGACTACGTTCCAGATTGTGAGAAAGCGACGCAGGCGAGTTCGATCCAGGCGAACGGTGATCAGGGCAACCGCAAGCAGAGCGACAATGATGTCCCCGATGCCGGCTGGCACGGCGAAGGCGTAGGGCAATTCGCCGCGGTTGAAGAGGAAGAGGAAATAAATCCCGATGAAGCGGGTGAGATGGATTTGAACCAAGGCGCGCGAATCGAGGGCATCTACCCAATCACGCAGGCCGGGTAGTCGAATATAGGTGTAAAACACGAGTGCCGTGAGGCTGACGATCAGCACAGGTATGGCCGGCAGAGCCATGCGCTGGAGGACGAGGTAGTAACCGCCGACGACGGCGGCGATAAACCAAAGCCAAAGTGCGCAGCGAACGAAGAGGGCGGGACGGGACATGAAGTGAAGACGTTGGGGGATTTCTGCGAACGGGCGAGCGCTAGAAATAAAAAGAGCGGGCCGAAGCCCGCTCGTAATTTGATCAAAAATGTCGGAATAATTCAGTCTGGCAGACCGACCTTGTAGCGATCGAGTGAGCTAGCGTCGATGCGATGAAGGTCGGCGAGGGCCACGCGGAGACTCACCTTGGCTTGAAGCTCGTTCACGCGGGCGGTCTCAAGGTCGTCTTGGGCTTGCAGCACCAGGCGGCTGGTGGAAAGGCCGGCATCGAAGCGGGCTTTTTGCAGCTCGTATTGTTTTTGACTGAGCTCTGTTGCCTTGGCGGCGATCTCGACGGCCGAGATATTTGTTTCAACGGCGCGGACGGATGTGCGCACATTGACCAGCAGGGTTTGGTCAAGCTGAGCCAAGCGGGATTGTTGCTGGGCGAGGCTGAGCTTGGCGCTGCGGTAGCGAGCTTTGTCGGCGTGGAGGCCCCACGGCACGACCACCGAAAGACCAACATTCCAATTGTAGCCGTTGCCCTCGGGCAGATTGCTAAAGGCATTGCCGTAGCTGTTCTCCGTCGAGGAATAGCCGACGCCGGTGTCTAGGTTCAGGCCGGGCAGAGCGGCGCGCTTGGCGGAGCGCGCGTCGATCTCGTATTGTTGAATTTGAAACTGCGTCGCCAGAAAGTCGGGCGAGCGATCTCGGGCAAGTTTGTAGGAGATATCGAACGAGGGGGAGCCCTCAGTGTAATCACCGAATTGCACGGCGCCGGGGCGGACGTTGAAATCGAACTGGCCGATGAGCGTATAAAGGCCGTCCTCGCGGTCGCGAACAGCTTGCTCGGCTTGGATCACGGCTCGACGGGCGTTGGCGACGCCCACCTCGGCCGTGAGGACATCGAGATCGGTGGCGACGCCGGTCGATTTGCGGATCTTGTTTTCAGAGAAAAGCTGTTGTGCGAGATCGAAGCTACGCTTTTTGACGATGAGATTTTCCCGGGCGTAGGCCAAATTGTAGTAGGCTGCCTCGGTGTCACGGATGACGGCCAAAACACGACTCTTGTAGGTGAGCAGCGCGATGCCGACGCCCAGCTTGTTGCGCTCAATGTTGGCGCGGGCAACGGTCGAGCCGGCGTTCTTCAGCAAAGGTTGGCTGAGGCTGACGCCCGCGCTGCTACCGAAAGCCGGATTCAACGTGGAGTTCGCCGAATTGGTGGCCACGCGGGTGGAGTTGCCGGTGACGCTGACGGTGCCACCGGTCGCGATCTTCTCACTGGCGCCTACGGAGAAGGTGGTGTTGTCGCTGCGCGGGCCGGAAGCAGCGGTGCCGTCGAGGCGGCTGGTGGTGGCGGCGGATTGATTGAGGTTGCGACGAGCGGCGGCGGTGAAGCTGGGGTCGAATTCGGCGTTGGCGACGTTGAGCGATTCCTTGGCGATCTCGGTGGAGAAGCCTTGAATCTGCAGGTCGAAATTTTTCTGCATGGCGCGGGAGATGCATTCCTCGAGAGTGAGCGGCGCCGAGGACGGGGGCGCGGCCAGAGCGGGGTCCTGTGCTTGGGCCCGCATAAACGCGGGGGTGGCGAGGGTGAGGAGGAGGGCGAGGGCGCGAGCGGAGGTGCGTGGCATGACGATGAAGGTAAGAGGGCGGGTCACGATGAGAACACGAGTGACGGCGGAAAGTTACTTTTTTTCATAAACTCCACCGGCGGAGGGCTGTGGGATCGTGAAAGCGGCTGTGTGGCCGGAGAGACGGTTAACAGCGCGGAAAGTTGCAGGGAATTCAATGCGCTGCGCGAACACGATCCCCGGCGTGCTTGCCGCAGAGCGGTAAGACGAGGGTGCGGTATCGGCGGAAAAAGACATGATTCCAGTCAACGCGTCTGCGGGTGCCGGGACCAGCCGAATGGGGCGAGCGGTCGTGCCACCGGGATGAGCGGCAACGAAGGAGGGGGGAGGAAACCCAGAGGTTGGAAACTTGGGAGCCACGGGGCGCGGGCCGCGGAACGGTGGCCGGTGCGATACTGGCCAACGTGTTTACTTCACTACGGGCTCGGAACGCTTGAGTTCGGCGGCGACGAGGTCAGACAGATAGGCGCTGGAGGCGAGGCGGGAGGTATAAGCCGCGAGCTGCTTTTGCGTCTCGGTGTAGAGCGGGTTACTCGGGGAGAAATCCGGGATTTTCTTAGCCGAGACGTAAACAAAAGTGCCTTTGTCAGCGGCGATCGCCAGATCGGAGACTTGGCCTTGATCTAGGCGCTCCAACGTGCTGAGAACGGTGTAGTCGAGGTCTTGAGGGCGGTTACGCAGGGTGAACGCGGGGATGACCTTGGTCTCAACCTTGGCGGAGGTGCCGGTGGCGGCGGCAACGGCGGCTTTTTCGAAGGTGTCGCCGGCTTTCAGACGATTCTCGATGAGGCTGCGGAGTGTGCGGCCGAGCTCGACGAAGCGTTTGCGCTTCTCGTTCTCGATATAGTCCGTCGCGACTTTGGCGCGGACTTCGGCAAAGGCGGGTTTTCGGGCGGGCTGGGTCTCTTTCCAGAAAAGAACGGCGGCTCCGGCAGTGGTGGCGAGGGCCTCGGAGTAAATGCGATCCTTGCCGAGCTTGAAGGCTTCTTCAGCGGCGGTCTGGGCGGAACTGCCGAATTCCACGGGGCCGGTCTCACGGGTGAACGGAGCCAAGGGTTTCAATGGAGCCTTCCGCGCGGCCAGAATGTTGGCGAGGGCAGGGGAATCGGCGGTGACTTTGGCTTCGTAGAGGGAGAAGACGAAGTCGCTGGCGGCCTTGGCGGCGAGGCGTTGGGCGCGTTCGAAGCGAAGGGCTAGCTCCACTTGGGTGCGGACAGCGGCGAAGTCGGCGGCGGTATCAATCTTGGCCGGTGTGGTCGCCTTCGGGTCGGCGGCGGGTTTCGGGAATCGGCTGGGGTTGGCGTCGTGGTAGGCGCGAACATCGGCGTCGTTGAAGGTGGCCTGTGAGAGATAATCGGTGGCGGGGAAATCCGCGTAGCTGGCAACGACGCGCGGCGAGATCTCGTAGCGGAATGCGTTTTCCTCAAAAAACTTGGTCAGTTCGGTGTCGGTCGAGCTGATGGTGGGGTTGAAGCTGGCGTAGTCCACGGAGGCGGTGGCGAGCGTCCAGCTGGTGTCGGCGCGGGCGAGTTGGCTTTTCACGTCGTTCTGCAGCACATAGCCGGGCCCGCCGAGGAGCTTCTGAACTTTATCGGCGCGAACGTCGTCTCCGATGACGCGGGCGATATCGGCCTCGGTGAGGCGGGGATTGGTTTTGAGGTTGTCGCGGAAGGTCGCGTAACGCTTGGCGTCAAACTGACCGTCTTCGCCGGCGAAGGCGCGGAGGGTTTTAATCTGATCAGCGATCTCCGTGGGGTTGGCGGGCGGGAGGTGGAGCGAATCGGCGAGATGGAGGGACGCAGCGCGTTGGAAGGCGTAGTTCTGGATCTGCTCGGCTTCGAGGCCGTAGCCGACCTGGAGGTTGGCGCTCAGGCCGGCGTCGCCCATGAGGCGCTGTTGGTCTGCGGGAGAGCCGAGATTGTAGCCGAAGAATTCGCGCTTAAGGCCGGTGTGACGGGAGGGATCACCGCCGGCGGCGCCGCTGGTGAAGAAAATAAAGGAGATGATGATGAGACCGAGCAGCACCGCGAAGACGGTTTTGAAGTGGTGCTGAAAGGTGCGTTGAATCCAAGTGATCATGGGTAAAAAAGGTTGAAAGCTAGGTCGGGAGGGGGGTGTGGCAAGGGTGAATTCGACGGGGAGCGAAGGGGTCGCGCCGTTCATGTTTCGTGCGTCGTGCGGCGGACTTTTGCGGCTGGAGCAACGGGCTAAGCCAGGGTTGTGAAGGGTGGGCGGGACTCGTCGAAGGGGTATTCGTTGAAAAGCTCTTCAAGGGATTTTTTGAAGAACGGCTGAGCCGCGAGCGCATCGAGGGCGTCGTTATAATGGTGCAGGATCGGGTCGATGCGTTCGAGGGCCTGGCCTACGGGGTCGTCGCCGAAATTATCGTCGAGCAGTTTGAATTCGAGGAGACTGATCCGATTCAGGGGGCGCGAGGGCTGGTAAAGGTATTCGGTGGCGGTGGTGCCGGCGGCAGGACGCAGGGTGGTGATGAGCTTCATCAGGACGAGGCGGTTGAGGCACTCGTTGAGGATTTGGGTGGGGACTTTGAGCAGGTCGCCGAGCTGAGCCGCCGAGGTGGCGGGGAGACAATTTTGGAAACGCCGGCCGATGGTGAGCAGCACGACGAGAGAAAGCCGCTCGCGCATCGACTCGGTGAGGTTGCCCCACGCGGCCTGGCTGTTACGGAAGTGGACGTTTTGAACCGCGTAGCTGATGACGCCGCCGATCAGGATGTAGAGCCAGAAAATGTAGAGGCCGAGTATCAGCACGATAGGAAGGGCGAGCGAACCGTAGAGACTTTTGGTGAGAATGACGCGGCGAACGTAGAGCAGGGCGACGAAGTTGTTGAGCAGAAGCAGCGCGGTGACGACGAGCGCACCGGCGAAGGCGGCGCGCCAGAAGACGTGGGTGTTGGGGATCACCCGGTAAACCAGCGTCAGCAGACCGACGAGGAGGATGACGGAAAACACGGGAAGCGACCAGCGGAGCAGGACGAGCAACTCCTCACCGCCGGGCAGGCGGGCGATGGAGGTGTTGAAGACGTTTACGTAGGCCCCGGCGCCGAGTAGGGCGATGGCGGCAAAAAAAAGCACCGCGCCGAGGGTGAGGGTGGTCCAGTAAAACACCACGCGCATAAGCAACGAGCGGCCGAGGCGGACCCCCCAGATGTCGTTGAATGCATCCTCGACGGATTTGAAGAGAAGCAGGACGATGATGATGAGCGAAAATGCGCCGAAGACACCGGCGGAACCGGAACGCGCGGACGAGATGATACCGTTGATGAAACCGACGATCTCCGGGCTCACAACAAGACCGGGCTGCTGGCTGAGGGTGTCGAGTTGGCGGAGTTGCGGAGCGACGTTGGCGAGGAGTTCGCCAAGCTTATTGGCGACGAGATCGGGGTCGCTATTATTGCCCAGAACGAAGCCGCCGATGAGGACGGCGATCGCGATGAGCGGAGCTAGGCCGAGGAGGGAACTGAAACTGAGAGCGGCCGCACGCGCGGGGATCTTGGTCTCCATGAAGACCGTCCACGTGATCGAGATCACCCGCAGCGTGGCGTAGAACCAGCCTTTCGGCGAGTTGTCCTTTAAGTGCGCGGTGGCCCAGATTTCTTTTCGATAGAGGTGCGCGAAACGGTGGCCAAGCTTAACGATCCTCGACATAAATTACGAGCCGGGCGGAGCCGGTTTACAGAGAGATATAGTGGTAGGCGACGTAGCCCAAACCACTCAAGCCGAGGGCCGCGGAAATCAGCACCGGCAACATGCTCACGAAGATCGTGCAAAGGTAGAGGCCGAGACCGCCGGCGACGGCGGCGAGGAGTGGCGCGTGGTCGCCTTGAAGGAAAAACACCAAGCCGAAGAAACCGATGCCGCACGCCGCGCGAAAGCGAACCATGGGATAAAGGCTGGCCATCCCGAGCCCAAGCAGGACGGCGAAGACGAGATCGATCGCACCGAGAATCGCCAGCGGGTGCGCGGCGATTTTAGCGGGGTCCATCGTCATGATGACGTCTACCGCAGGGAGCATCGAGCCTGCGGCGCTGATTACGAACATCAGCACGAGGGACCACATGCCGACGGCGGCCGCGCGGCTGGCGGCGAACTCTCCGCTGATTTTGTCCTTCGTCTCGCTGGTGCGGCCTTCGGCAGCGGCCAGCATGTCATCGACCGTGATCGGCGCAGAGCTGTCGGTCTTCGGCTTGTTGAGCGAAGGCATGTGCTCCTTCGCCTTGATCGAGAGTTTCTTTTTCTCGGGGAAAATCGCCGCTTTCACGGTCGGGTTGTCGCCGATGATCACCCACTGCTCGGCGGTGGCGTCGTAGTAAAGACTGTCAACGGTCACGCTGCCGGTCTCGGCGAGTGAAACCAACTGATCGAGGCTGAACGGGCCACGAGCTTCGGTCTCCGACGCGTGGCGGATGTAGAATTCCTGCGTGTCCATGTGGGGCGGACGGTGGTTGGAGGCGTGCGGAGCGGCAAGGCTGATTTCGCCCGCGCGAGCGCTTACATGCGGGCCAGGGTGCGTAGGCCCAGAAGGTGCAGGCCGGTTTCCAGGATGAGCAAGACGCGTGAGCAAAGCAGGAGACGACGGGCGCGGACCGCAGGGTCATCGACGATCACTTTTTCCGCCGCGTAAAAAGAGCTGAACTCGCCGGCGAGTTCGTAGAGATAGGTGCAGAGGAAATGAGGCCGCAGTTGTGCGGTGGTGAGATTCAGCGCGACGGGGAAGGTCGCGAGCTTGCGAGCGAGCGCGAGTTCGGCGGGCGTTTCCGGGGCGGTGGCATCCGTGGCGGCGGCTGCATCCTTGGGTTCAAGGCCGGCCTTGCGGAAGATCGAGCGCACGCGGCTGACGGCGTAGAGGAGATAGGGCGCGGTGTTGCCCTCGAAGGAGAGGATCTTGTCCCACGAGAAAACGTAATCGCTGCTGCGATTTTGCGCGAGGTCGGCGTAGCGGATCGCGCCCAGCCCGACGGCGGACGCGATGTCGCGGCGCTCGGCTTCGGGCAGATCGGGTGCCTTTTCCGTCACGAGCACGAAGGCGCGGTCCACGGCTTCGGCGAGCAGGGCCTTGAGTTTGATGGGATCGCCGGAGCGGGTTTTAATGGCTTTACCGTCTTCGCCCAGGATCGAGCCAAACGAAACGTGAGTGAAGCGCGGGAGCTTGCGGCCGGTGTGCGCAAACCACTTTTGCGCGGTCAGCGCGAGCTGTTCAAAGTGATCGGCTTGACGGGCATCGGTGAGCACGGCGATGGCATCGGCGCGGAAGTGCTCGGCGCGGTAGAGCATCGTGGCCAGATCGGTGGACGCGTAGTTGGCGGCACCGTCAGATTTGCGGATGATGAAGGGCTGGGTCTTGAAGCGCGGGTGCTCGGGATGGAAGACCACGAGCGCGCCCTGCGATTCTTCCGCGAGGCCGGCGGTGGTGAGCTCGGTGTAAACCTGTGGGAGCTTGTCGTTGTAGAAACCCTCGCCGAGTTGATGGTCGAAATGGATGTCCAGCAGGGCGTAAATCTCGGTGAAGGCACTGGCGCTGAGGGCGATGATCTTGTGCCAGAGCGCGAGGTTCTCGGGATCGCCGGCCTGGAGTTTAACGAGCTCGGCGCGGACGGCGTCGAGCGTGGCGGGATCGGCTTTGGTCGCGGCATCGGCGGCTTTGTAGAGGCGCTCGAGTTCTTCTAGCGGGTCCGTTGCGAGGGTGGACGCGTCGAGGAGGTGTTTGTATCCCCAGATGAGTTTGCCGAATTGCGTGCCCCAGTCGCCGATATGGTTGTCGCGGATGACCTCGGCGCCGCAGAACGCCAAGAGCCGGCAGATCGCCTCGCCGATGACCATACCGCGGACGTGGCCGACGTGAAGCTGCTTGGCGGTATTGGGAGAGCTGAAATCGACGACGTAGCGTTGACCGTTATAAAGAGAAGCAGCGCCGGCTTTGAGCTGATCGACGGAGGCTTGCGCCTGCACCCAAGCGAGCAGGGCGGCCGGGGTCAGCGTGAAGTTAATAAATCCCGGTCCGGCGATCGCCGCGGTGCAGAGTTCCTGCGTGGAAGCTGGCAGGGCGGCAATGAGTTGCTCGGCGACGGCGCGGGGATTGAGCTTACGTGCTTTAGCGTAGGCGAGGACGCCATTGGCCTGAAAATCACCGTGGCGGGGATCGGCGGTGCGCAGCTCGGGATTGAACGCGGCGGCGTCCAGGCCGGCGGCGGTGGCGGCGGTCCTCATGGCGGTGTCGAGCGCGGCGGCGAGATCGAACGAAACGTGCATCGCGTCACTTCAGGCGGGCGGCGGTGGGGCGCGCAAGCGCGGAGTGACCGGTTGGGGATTGAACCACCGTGGATAAGCGAGGTCTGCCCTTACCAGGGTCTTTTGTTTTGACGTCATTTTTTTCCGGAGCAGGCGGTGACAAGCGGAGGGGTGGGAATGAAGGCGCTCCTTGATTTGCGGGAGCGAGAGGTCGGGGAAGTGATCGGGCAGGAGGGCGAGAAGGGCGCTGCGCTCGACACCGCCATGAGGA
>JANXLP010000333.1 GCA_025355125.1 Opitutaceae bacterium
GACTGGAGCCGCCGGTATCGGGCGAGAGGCGGATGACGCGGTGGCCGGTGTCGGGGTCGATCCAGTCGGAGCGGAGGACGGGCGCGGTGGGCTCGGCGGCGGCGAGGGCGGCGGCGAGCAGAGGGAAAGCGAGGAGCAGGCGGGCGGGTGTGCGCATGGGTTAGCGAGGCAAGACGGGGCCTAATGGAACAGGTTATGCGAACCGCTCACGGACAGTCTGGAGCGGATCGGGAAAACTCAGAAACTGAGATACGCCTACGGACTCAAGGGGTCCGCCGAGAATAGGACTGGAGTTCCTCGCGGGAAATTTGGTCGGCGGGAACGAGCCGGTAGTGCGTCTCGGCGACGACTTTGATCGCGCCGTCTTCGAGCGTGAGTTCAAACAGGGCGATGCGGTCGCCGTCCATAAATTGTGCGGAAATTGCCCGACATATGAGGCTGGGGAATTTTTCGGCGCAGCAAACGATATCCTGCCGGGCCTGCACGGCGGAGAGTTTGTCGTTACCGCCCTTGGCCTGCACCGGAACTACGAACTGGCGACCAGAGCGATCCACGCCGACGTATACTTCGTCAATTTCGATCTGGCCGATGGTGCCGACGGTGGTCCGGAGATGGCTTTGCAGCGAGTAAGCCGCGATGCCGAGGAAGACGTCGATGAGCCGGTTGTAGCGGACCTTCGCGAGCAGGGCCTGTTCGTCCGAGAGGGCGTAGGCGGTGATGATTTCGGGCGTCGCGTCGGGCAGCTTGATCGTGACGAGATTCGGATTGGGCACGATGCGGCTGACCTTCGACAATC
The DNA here is from genome assembly GCA_025355125.1 of Opitutaceae bacterium. Classification (GTDB taxonomy): domain Bacteria; phylum Verrucomicrobiota; class Verrucomicrobiia; order Opitutales; family Opitutaceae; genus Tous-C4FEB. The sequence goes on from JANXLP010000333.1 coordinate 797, forward strand.
GGAATGCATATTGGGAGCGACCGACGCCGTCGATGATCCACTCGTGGCCTTCGGGCTGGGTGGCGACAACCCTTGCCGGCATCGGGGTGCGGTAGCCGCACGGAATAGACGGCATCTCCGAGATTTTTCGGCAGCTCGATTTTGAGCTTCTTGGCGGCGGCGACGAGTTCGTCGCGGGCAAACAGAACTTCCTTCGACCCGGCGCGGTAGTGATCGAAAAAGACTTTCTCGATCAGCACTTGATAGCGGTTTTCTTTGGGGTCGGATTTAGGCATACAAAAGTTCTTTTTGGAGGAGGGCCTCGATGTCGGCCTGCTTGCGTTTCCGGTTGCCGCTTTTTCGGTCGCGACGGCCGATGGGAACGGCGATGCCCCAGAAACGCGAGGCTTCGGCCATGTTCATATGCAGCAGCGGAATCGCGCCCAGTGGGAGAATGTCTTTGGGCTTTTCGGGGCGGGCACCCGAGGCTTTGAGGACGGCGGCGGCGATGGCGCGGCCAAGGGGCGGCGGAACGGCGTTGCCGATTTGGCGCGCGCCGTGCCACTTCGTGGCATGAAAGCGGAACCAATCGGGGAAGCCATGTAGCCGCGCCATTTCACGCACGGTGATGCAGCGCGGGTGGGCGTAGTGAATGGGACGGGGGCTCGTGAATGCACCGCGAGCGGAGTCCGAGCCGGCGCGCAGGGTGTTGGCCACGCCGGCGGGTGGCAGTTTGAAGAAGCGGGAAATGGGTTCGACCTTGCCCGGTGCGGTGGCGGCGAAACGGCGGCGGGAAATGGCTGAGTGATCCGTGCGGCGGCTGGCGGTGAGGAAGGCGGATTCCCAGCGGCGGCGATAGCCGTAGTGCCACGCTGAGGCGGTCGTGCAGCGCATCAAGGCACTGTAGGCGGAAGGGTTGCCCCAGCGCTCGGTTTTCACGTCATCGCGTTCAAGCAGAGTTTCGAAGGATTCCGCATCCGGTAGATCGCCGAGTGCATCGGCGCAGCTCGGACCGGACGGCAATTCGGAGACAAGTGTGGACTCACCGGCGTGCGAGGTAGTGGGCGCGGGGTATTCGGGCAATGGCAGGCCACGGCGCGCTCCGAGCAAGATGAGGCGTTCGCGGTCTTGGGGCGTGCCGTAGGCTGCGGCGTTGAGCACGCGCCAGGGAGAACGCACGTTGTAACCGATCTCTTCAAAGGTCGCGATGAGCTCCTCGAGGAATTTGCGATGGGCACCGAGGGTGAGGCCTTTGACGTTTTCGAAGACGAAGGTGTTGGCCTTGAGTTCTTGGACGATGCGGACGAATTCACGCACGAGGGCGTTGCGCGGATCGTCGAGCACGCGTTGGCCGATGAGCGAGAATCCCTGGCATGGGGCACCTTCGAAGACGACATCGACAGGCCGGTCGCCGATGCCGGCGGCGCGCCGAATCTCTGCGCCGCTCAGGCCGACGACGGAGCGAGCGAGAACGGCGCAATCGGGGAAGTTGAAGGCATGCGCGGCGGCATGGATCGGGTCGTATTCGACGGCCGCGACCACGTCGAAACCGGCTTGCTCGAAGCCCAGACTTAAACCGCCAACACCAGAAAATAGATCTATGCCAATCGGTCGCGCCATATTTGCCGTGTTGTTGGCAGGCTGCGTCGTTGGATTCAACTCTAACGCTCAGAAACAGAATCTAATCGTCAGGAGCAGCGCTTGCCGCGTTCAGTTACGCGGGCGCCACCAGACTTGGTTGTTGAGCGCGAGATCCTTCAGGCCGCTGCCGCCGCCGCCGGCTAGGTAGATGATGCCGGGCTCTTCGGGGATGGCGTGATGGCCGGTGGGGCGCTCGAGGTTGGGCAGCCAGTGCGGGGTTTTCGGGTCAACGGGGCTGAGGACCTCGCTTTTAAATGTGCGCGTGCCGTCGTCGGACCAGAGGCGCACGATCTCGTTGCTCGAGTGGGCCCAATCGACTTCGCCGGGGCCGAGTTTGGCGAGCGTCCCAATGACGGTCGCGCGGCCGGAAGCGCTGAACGTAATCGCACCGATCATCACGAAGTCGTAGTCGCGCCACGCGGCGGGGAGAAAATTTTGCAGATCGCGTCGCGTCC
>JANXLP010000085.1 GCA_025355125.1 Opitutaceae bacterium
ACGCTGCACATCGCCGACGAGGAAATCCGCGCCGCCCAACTCGCCACGCTCGAAACCCTCCTCAACGCCACCACCCCCAACGGCCAGATCCCCGCCAACGTCCGCATCGACGACGGCCTGCCCGATTACTCCGGCGTCGGCAGCATCGCCTCCATCGACAGCGGCCTCTGGGTCATCATCGCCCTCTATCACTATGCCGCCGAGACCGGCGATCTCTCCCTGCTCTACCGCCACTCCGACCGCCTGCAGACGATCATGAATTGGCTCAGCGCGCAGGATTCCAACAACGACGGCCTCCTCGAAATCCCCGAGGCCGGCGACTGGACCGATCTCTTCGGCCGCAGCTACAACGTCCTCTACGACGAGGTCCTCTGGTTCCGCACCAACGTCTGCTACGGCCGCATCCTCGAACTCATGGGCCGCTTCGACCACGCCGCCGATTATCTCCGCTGGTCGCAAAAAATCCGCGGTCGCATCCTCGATATTTTCTGGCCGACCACGAAGCCCGACGAGACCGGCCCCACGCAGAACCGTTTCGCCGACCGCCAGCGCGGCCTCGGCGACACGCAATATCTCTTGGCCGAGATCACGCCCTTCGCCTTCAACTGGCGCTGCGATACCTACGGCAACATCCTCGCCTTCCTCATGAACGTGCTCGACGTGGACCGCGCGCGCACCGCCTTCCGTTTCATGTGGGGCGTCGGCGTGAATCAGCCCGGCCCCATCGCGAATCTCTACCCCGTCGTCCAGGCCGGCGACCCCGATTGGCGCGCGTATTATACCGTCAATCTCCTCAACCTTCCGCACCATTATCACAACGGCGGCATCTGGCCGTTCATCGGCGGCATGTGGGTGCGCTTCATCAACCAACTCGGCTTCCACGAAGTCGCCACCCAGGAGCTCCTGCGCCTCGCGCGGCTCAACCAACTCGGTCGCGACCACGAGTGGGAATTCAACGAATGGGCCCACGGCCAGACCGGCCGCCCGATGGGCAAGGCCTACCAGGCGTGGAGCGCCGCCTCCTTCCTGCGCGCGTGTCACGAGCTGGAGGCCGATCCGAAAAGCCTCGGTCACGAATAATTCCCCCGCTCTCCGAAGTAGGGCGGACTTCAGCCCGCCCCCGCGCCGCGTCCATATTCCCCGCGTCCGTCCTCCCCGCCCGCGCTCCGCCCCCGCGTCCACATTCTCTGCGTCCGTCCCCGCGTCCGCCCGCGCCGCTCCCATCATTCCGCGTCCCACCCGCGCGGCGCTATCCAACTCCGTCAATTTCCCACGTGCCAACCCGCGCCGCCGGCCTCATCACCGTTCCCGTCTTCATGCCGCCCGCCGCCCAACCGACTCTCCTCGTCGTCGATGATACGCCCGCCTCCCTCGGCGTCGTGTGCGACACGCTCCGGCGCGAGGGCGTGCGCGTGCTCCTCGCCGAGAGCGGCGCCGCCGCCCGCGAAGTCCTCGCCCGCACCCTGCCCGATCTCGTGCTCCTCGATGTGATGATGCCCGGCGAGGATGGTTTCACCGTTTGCGCCGCGCTCCGCGCGCATCCCGCGTGGCGCGACATCCGGGTCATTTTTCTTACCTCCATCGACGCCGCCGAACAAAAGGTCCGCGCCTTCGCCGCCGGCGCCGTGGACTATGTCACGAAGCCCGTCCACGTGCCCGAGCTCGTCGCCCGCGTTCAGGTGCAGCTCGCCCTCCGCGCCGCGCGTCGCGCACTCGAAACGAAAAACCACGAGCTCGAGGCCGAGGTCGCCGTGCGCCTCGACGCCGAGGAGCAACTCGCCGCCTCGCTCGACCGCGCCGTGCTCGTCCTCGACCGCGCCGGCACGCTCCTCTTCGGCACCCGCCTCGCCCACGATCTCATCGCGAAATATTTCCCCGCCGGCCGCCCCGCCGCGCTCGCCGCCGCCGGAAAATTCCCCGCGCCCGCCGGCGAGGGCACGCTCATCGTGCGCCGTTTCTCCGAAGCCGGCCGCGACGACACCGTGATGCTCGTCCTCGAGGAAGAGCACGCCCCGCCCGGCCCCGCCGCGCTCATCGCGCTCGGCCTCACCGTGCGCCAGGCCGAGGTCGCCTACTGGGTCGCGCAGGGCAAAAGCAACGGCGAGACCGCCCTCATCCTCGGCACCAGCCCGCGCACGATCGACAAACACATGGAGCGCATCTTCACCCGCCTCGGTGTGGAGAACCGCTCCTCCCTCATCGTCACCGCCGGCGACCGCCTCCGCCCCGGCCGCGGCTGATTCGTCCCGAGGCGACCCGCGCGTCCGAGGTGGGCCGTGCGCTCCGCGCGCGGCCTGTAGTCGGAGACCCCGCCTCACCCCGCCTACAATCGGAACGCTCTCACCCGCCAACCGCGCATCGCCCGCGCGACGGGCTTTTTCTTGGCACCGCCGCGCGCCGCTGTTGGTCTCTTCGGCATGTTCACCATCCTCGGCGGCGACGGCAAAGAATACGGACCGGTCACCCTCGCTCAAATCCGCGCGTGGATCACCTCCGGTCGCGCCAATCTCGATACGCAGGCCAAACTTGCCGGCGACCTCGAGTGGCGCCGCCTCGGCGACATCCCCGAATTCAACGGCACCATCGACCCCAACGTGCCCCCGCCCCTCGCCGCCGTCACGACGGACACGCCCGCAGTGGTTTTGGCCGACCGGGGCATCCGCCTCCTCGCCGTGATCACCGACCGTATCCTGAGCGCGCTCTCCGTGCTGCCCGGTTTCTTGCTGCTCGGGCCCATTTTCATCCGCGCGATCATCGATAGCGCCCAGGGCCACAAACCCGATTTTAACGGCCTCGAGGCCGGCAGCATGTTGCTCGGCATCGCTCTCGCCGGTTTCGGCGGTCTCGCGCTGGCGGTCGTCCAAATCGTGATGATCAGCACCCGCGGCCAAACCATCGGCAAACGCATCTTCGGTATTCGCATCGTGCGCTTCGGCACCCATGCGCCGGCCGGCTTCCTGCATGGCTGGCTGATCCGCGCCGTCGTCCCCGGCATCATCTCCATTATCCCGTGGATCGGCTTCGTCTTCGTGATCGTGGACTACTGCTTCATCTTCCGCGAAGACCGCCGCTGCCTCCACGATCTCATCGCCGGCACCCGCGTGGTGAAGGCGTGAACGCGCAGCGCCGGCATCCCAACATCCACACCGTGTGGGCGCAGGGATCTTGTGGATGATCCCGCCATATTCCGCCAACCACGTGGCAAAGCGGGCTGGTGATGCGGCGGCGTGGGTCATGGTTACCCGAGTTAGAGTCCGCTCCAGCCGATTCCTTTCAGAGGATTTGTGCGTCAGCTCCGCTGCCGCCCAACCCTAATGCCCGTCATTACGAGGAGCGCAGCGACGCGGCACCAGCTTCAGGCTTTCTCGTCCTTCTTGCGTTGGACAAGCAACCGGCAGCCCCAGATTACGCCGAGGGCGATCGTCGCCCACGGCAACGTAAACACTCCCCAGAAGGGCCAAAGGTTGCTGTTCTTCATGAGTCCAATTGCACAGGCGACCAGTGGAATGACCATCGGAAGCAAGCTGAGATACCGCCAAGTGCCCTGCCAAATATTCCAAGCTGCAATTTGCAACGGCAGATAGGCAACTCCGAGAGCTAGAGCGACGAACGTCATCGGGATTCTCAACTATTTCCCCGCCAAAATCCCGGTCGCCTTCTCCGTTGCGAGACGCTCCACGCGCATCAGCAAAAACTGCAGCGCCGCATCGGCTTTGCCGGCAATTTGCTCGGCCCGAAGCGCTTCCTGATAGCGGCCCAACATATCGGCCATCTGCTCGTCGCCACCCTTCGCCACTTCATAGGCGAGCGCTAACCCCTTCAAAGTGCGCAGCCGCGCCTTCCGGTCGGTCGGCGCGGCGCTTTGCACTTTCGCATCCGCCAATCGCAGCATCTCCCGCTTCCCTGATTTCTCGACGGTTAGCAGGTCAGCCGCAGGATCGAACGCGACAATCGAGAACCCTTCAAAAACCTGTCCCAGCGAGAGCCAATCGCTCGTATGTTCACCATTAATCGACAGGACAAACAGCGGCTTTTCCTTGGTGATCATGTAGCCCTTGAAGACGATTTCACCCCTTGCCGAAATCGCGAGGAGCGAGAGAAATCCCACCAGGAATCGAAGGTTCATCCCACAAGCGATGTCGCGCTTAATCGCCCCCCACAACCAAGACTTACAGCGATTGCTACCGCTGGGTCTTTGCCGAACACAGCATTGCCGAGCCCACTCAAACTTCCACTCTCCACCCATGCCCCCTCGCCCCGCCCGCTTTGCGTTGCTTGCTCTCACCGCCGTCTCCCTCGCCCGCGCCGATGTGCCGTGGCTCCCTTCCGGTCTCCCGCCCGCCCCCGCGACCGGGCCCGCGCTCTGCCCCGGCGCGTTTCTCCAGCCCGCGCAGGGCGCCGCCATCCTCGACGCTGCGCTTGCACAATTTCCCAACCGCGCATCGTGGGACGCCTACGCCACCCATCTCCGCACGCGCATCCAGGAAGCCGCCGGCCTCGCGCCGTGGCCGAAGCGCACGCCCCTCAATGCCGTCGTCCGCGACCGCCGCACGCACGACGGCTACACGGTGGAAAACGTCGCTTTCGAATCCGCGCCCGGCGTCTTCGTCACGGGCAACCTCTACCGCCCCACCGGCGCCACCGGGAAACTGCCGGTGATTCTCTCCACCCACGGTCACGCTCGGCCCGTGGCCACTCCCGAGGATTACGACACCCACGCGCGTTTCGCGCCCTATGTGCAGACGCGCTGCGCGAACCTCGCGCGCATGGGTGCCATCGTTTTCTCCATCGACATGTTTGCCTACGGCGAGGGCATCCAGATCTACGGGCAGGACGCCCACCGCGACGCCCGCGCCATCACGATCCACGTGTGGAACGGGATGCGTGCCCTCGATTTTCTGCTGGGGCTCGACGGCGCCGATGCCACCCGTGTCGCGGTCTCCGGCGAATCCGGCGGCGGCACGCAGACGTTTCTCATCACCGCGCTCGACCCGCGCGTGACCGTGAGCGCGCCCGTCGTGATGGTCTCGGCCCACTTCTTCGGCGGCTGCCCCTGCGAGAGCGGCGTGCCCGTCCACCGTGGCGCCGACTACTTTGCGAACAACGCCATGATCGCCGCCCTCACCGCGCCGCGCCCGCAACTCCTCGTCTCCGACGGCAAGGACTGGACCGCCAACACCCCGCGTGTGGAATTCCCCTTCCTCCAAAAAATCTACGGCTACTACGGCGCCGCGGACAACGTCGCCAACGTCCACTTGCCCGACGAGGGCCACGACTACGGCCCGTCGAAACGCGCCGCCGTCTATCGCTTCTTCGCCACGCAACTCCGCCTCAACCTCGCGGCCGTCACCGACGCCACCGGCCAGATCGACGAGTCGCGCATCACGCTCGACCGCGCCGCCGCGCTCCGAGTTTTCACCGCCGATTTCCCCGCGCCGCCCTACGCGCTGCACGACGCCGGCGCCATCGGCCGCGCTTTCGCCGCGCTACAGAAACCGTAGCCTCCGAGGTAGGGCGGGGTATCCCTAACCCGCCGCTATGACTCAGTCCACCAGTCCGCACCATTCTTTCGGCGCGTTAAGGATAACGCGCCCTACCTATACTAACCCTCCGCGCACAAAAAAACCGCCGTGAGCGAACTCGCGGCGGTTTAGTAAAACGAATCGACCGATTAGGCGACGTGCTTCGAAACGAGCTTCGTCATTTCGAACATGCTGACCTTGGCCTTGCCACCGAAGACAACCTTGAGGGCGGCGTCGGCGTTGATCTGCTTCTTGTCCTTCTTGTCCTGCAGATTGTTCTTCTTGATGTATTCCCAGAGCTTCTTGGTGAGCTCCGTGCGGGGGATGGGCTTCGAGCCTACGACTGCCGACAGGGCGGCGTCAGGCGTAACAGGTTTCATGAACGCGGCGTTTGGTTTACGAGCAGCTTTTTTGGCCATAGTGGATTTGGGTTTGGGCGCTTTCGAGTGAAAGCGTTGCCTGTTCTAGAGGGAGATAAGGGCGTTTTCCGAGGAAAATTTTGCAAAATCGTCAAATCCTCAGAGGGAGATCTTCCCGACTTGACCGGGAACCAAACCTCCGACCCGCCCTTAGAGGGCGTCTAAAAAGGTCTCCGATCTGGTCCGTCGTGGCATGGGCGTCCCGCCCATGTTCCGAACCCACGGGCGGGACGCCCGTGCCACTTTCGATCCGCCGCAGGCAACCCTACCTTTTTAGACGCCCTC
>JANXLP010000168.1 GCA_025355125.1 Opitutaceae bacterium
GGGGGGATTCGAACCCCCGGTAGGCTTTTACACCTACGGCGCTTTAGCAAAGCGCTGCTTTCGACCACTCAGCCACCTCTCCGAAACAGTTGGCTAAACAATGAACCGTTATGACGGAGCGCAAGGCGTTTTTAATTCCACAGCGCAGGGTGCGGCTTGCGACGAGCGACACGCCGACGAGCGGCGGCCCTACGGCGAATCGCAGAGCGACGGGATCAATCCTCGTCGTCGTCGCTTTCTTCGGGACGGTCGAGTTCGTCGCGGCACTCGTTGATGACGCGCAGCCAGATTTCGCGCAAATCGAAGAGTCGGGGCAGGGCCGATTCACGGAAGTTAACTACCACGGGCTGGAGACTTGCATCGTCGGAATTTAGCAGGGCGAGCGTGCCGTTCAGGCCGTGCAGGGCGCGCTTGAAGAGGCTGATCGCCATCGCGTAATCGCCGAAATCGAGCGCGTGGATGGCTTGGACGGCCAAATCTTCGCAGCGATGCAGGGCGGTGAGCATCGCGAGCGACATGGGCGCGGGAAGCGTGGGTGCCTGGCCGGCGGCTTGGAGCCACAAGTGTTGGAGGCCTTGGGAGATGGCCTTGGTGGCGATGAAGATCGGGTTCTTGTGGAGCGTGTAAACGTCGCCGTCTTCGAAATCGAGGTCGTCATCGTCTTCATCCTCGTCGTCATCGTCGGAATCGGGGATTTCTCCGCCTTCTTCGGTCCAATCGGTGATGCTCCACCCCATCTGCTCGGCGACGGCGTCAATCCGGTCCGTGCTTTCGGCGGAGGCTTCGTAGAGTTTCTGGTAGCGGGCGATGGATTCGTCCTGTTCGCGCAGGTAGCGCTCCCAATCAAATTCATTCCAAGCTAGATCACCGCGATCTTCCCACTCGTTGCTCGAAGGGCCGTCCGAATTGAAGTTACTCATCAGGTTGATGCGGAAATGAGCGCGCGGGACGGGGGAATGCAAACTAAAATCCTGCGATACATTTGGGCGTGTTTTGTGGATTGAACCAAGCTGCGGCGGCTGGCTACGTTGCAGTAAAGATGCCAGACGTTCGTCACGAAACAGTGTTTTTCACCGGCCGGGTGCAGGGTGTGGGATTTCGCTACACTGTGCTGTAGGTGGCCAAGGAATTTGAAGTGGCCGGCTGGGTGGCGAATCTCACGGATGGCCGCGTGCAGTTGGAAGTGGAAGGGCGTGTGGACGAGGTCATGGCGTTCGTCGCCGCAGTCGAAGAGCGGATGCACGGGCATGTGCGGAAGGTGGAGCGCAGCGGTGGGCTGAGGTCGGCGCAGTTCGGCGGGTTCGTCATCAAATGACCGAATCGAAATCGCCGGCGGTCGAACTGTGCGGGCTCACGAAGGATTTTGCCGTGGGGTTGCGCGGCGTGCGGTTGCGGGCGGTGGATGAGCTGAGTCTGCGGATCGAACAGGGGGAGGTGTTTGGTTTGCTGGGACCGAATGGCTCGGGCAAGAGCACGACGATCAAAGTCATCCTCGGGCTGCTCGCGCCGACGGCGGGCGAGTGTCGGGTGTTTGGCGTGCCGAGCAGTCGGGTGGAAGCGCGCGTGGATGTGGGTTATCTACCGGAGGCGCCGAATTTTTATCGGTTTCTGAGCGGGCGCGAACTGGTGGAGTTTTATGGGAAAATCTGTGGGCTCGGCGAGGACGGGCTGGCAGCGAGAGTCGCGGAAGTGATCGCGTGGGTGGGGCTCACCGAGGCGGCAGATCGGCGGGTGGGGACTTATTCCAAAGGCATGTTGCAACGCATCGGGCTGGCGCAGGCGCTGGTGCATGATCCGCAGTTGGTGATTCTCGATGAGCCGACGGCGGGCGTGGATCCGCTGGGCACGGCGGCGATCACGGATTTGATTCGGCAGCTCAAGGCGCGCGGGAAAACGGTGCTGATCACCTCGCATCTGCTCACGCAGATCGAAGATGTGTGCGACCGCGTGGCGATTTTGGACCGTGGGCGGCTGCTGCTCGAGGGCGCGGTGAATGAACTGGCGGCGACGAGCGTGCGCCCGGCGAGTGCTGCGGCGGAGATGTTGAGTGCAGCTGAGCGCGAGGAGTTGCGGGCATGGCTGGCGGTGCGGGGGAAAACGTTGGCGGCGGTGGAAGCGCCACGACCGCGGCTCGATCAGATTTTTATCGAGCAGGTGGAGCGTAATCGCCCATCGGCTAATGAGGAGCGCTCATGAAGCGCGTGCGTTTTTCGGTGGCGCGTGTGGGGTTGATCGCAGCGGTGACGCTGCGTGAAGCGGTCCGGCAAAAACTGGTGGCGCTGCTGGGTCTGATCGCGATGGGTCTGGTCGCGGGGGTGCACGCGCTGCGGGATTTTAATTTTGGCGCGTCGGAGCTGAAGTTTATCGCGGATTTCGGCGACGGGGCGGTCGCGGGGTTTGGCGCGGCGCTTACGATCGTGCTGATGGCGCAGCTTTTTTTCAGTGAGATCGAGAACCGCACGGCGCTCACACTGCTGGCCAAGCCGGTGTGGCGGACGGAATTTCTCCTGGGGAAATTTCTCGGTGTGATCGTGGTGGCGGCGTGCTTTTGCGCGTTGCTTACGGCGACACTGGCGGTGGTGCTTTGGAATCGCGAAGCGGCGCTGGTGTTGGAACGTCCGGAGGGATTGGTCGCGGGTGGAGCGGTAAATTATGGTGCGCTCTGGATCGGGGCGTGGCTGCACTGGTTGAAGCTGGTCTTGCTCGCGGCGGGGACGTTGCTCGTGGCGAGTTTTGCGCAGACGCAAATCTACACGGTGATGTTGGGGTTTACAGGTTTTGTGATCTGCCATTTGCAGGCATTCGCGCAGGTGGCTTATGGGCGCAGCGGTGCGGGAGTGATGACGGTGGCGGCGACGGTGATTCACGGGATGTTTCCGGATTTTCAGCTGTTCACAGTCGGTGCTGGCGGCGAGTGGTCTTTTGGTGTGATCGCGCGGCTGACGGTTTATGCGGCGGGCTATGCTGCGGTGGCGGTGGGGTTGGCGGTTTACGCTTTTCGGCAACGTGAAGTCTAAAGGGCTCATGTTTGCAGGGGTGGTCGGCGGTCTCGCGTTGGGAGGCGCGGCGCTGAACTTTGCGGCGAGGCCGGAGCGGGGTCGAACGACGGAGGTGCAGGCGGAGTTGGACACTGCACCGGGGGCGGGCGCGCTGTTTGGGTGGTTGGGTGGATTTCGGGCGCTGGCGGCGGATTTTTTGTGGCTGCGGTTGTATGCGGGCTGGGAGCGGCGCGACCTACCGGGCTCGCAGACGCTGATTCGCGCGGTGGTGGCGGTGGACCCGCGGCCGATTTATTTTTGGCTGAATGGAGCGCGGATGCTGGCCTACGATCTGCCGGCCTGGCGGATCGCGGCCGAGGGCGGCTATGAAGCGGTGGCGCCAACGCGGCGGCATGTGATCGAGGTGGAGCACGCGCAGCTCGCGCTGCGGCATCTTGAGGCGGCGCGGAAGGTGCAGCGGGATCAGGCGGCGCTTTGGGTAGAGCAGGCCAACATCGAGTTGAACAAGCTGGGCGATGTCGCGGCGGCGGCGGCGAGTTATCGGCGGGCTTGGGAGTCGTCGGGTGGACCTTATTATGCGGCGCGGATTTATGCGGAGTTGCTGAGGAAACAGGGGGAAAATGCAAAGGCTTATAAGTGGCTGCGGGACTTGCACGCGAAGTTGCCGGCCGACGATGAGGCGGCGGATGCGCCGCTGGTGCTGGCGAGGATCCGAGAATTGGAGAAGACGTTGGCAGTGCCGGTGGCCGAGGTTTATCGGCCGGCACGTTGAGCGGCGGGATGTTTTGACAGGGCGGGGACAAGTTTTCTCGATGCGGGGAAATGACTGACATTATGGCGAGCACACACGCGGAGCGACTGAGCGGGTCGGCGGGGTCGAGCGTGACGTGAGTGCGACGACACTGAGCTTTTGGCAGATTTGGGGCGGGGCGACCCGTCCGCGGACATTGCCGGCGGCGGTGGCGCCGGTGCTGGTGGGCACGGCGCTGGCGGCGCATGATGGGCGGCTCGATTTCGGGGCGGCGGGGCTGTGCTTGCTGTTTGCGCTGCTGATTCAGATCGGGACGAATTTTGCCAACGATTATTATGATTTTGTGCAGGGTGCGGATACGGCGGCGCGGGTGGGGCCGCGGCGCGCGGTGGCGGCGGGACTGGTGCGGCCGGAGGTCATGAGGAGTGCGATGATCGTGGTGTTTGCGATCGCGTTTGCGGCGGGGCTCGGGCTGATCGCGTGGGGTGGGCCGTGGCTGATTGTGATCGGGATCGCGAGCATCGTGTGCGGCGTGGCGTATACGGGCGGGCCGTGGCCGCTGGGGTATAACGGGCTCGGCGATGTTTTCGTCTTTATATTTTTCGGACTCGTGGCGGTGGGGGCGACTTACTTCGTGCAGGCGGGGCGGCTGACGGCGGATGCGCTGCTGGCGGCGGTGCCGGTGGGATTGCTGGCGGCGAATATTCTGGTCGTGAACAACTATCGCGACGTCGAGACGGATACCGTCGCGGGCAAGCGAACGCTGGTGGTGCGTTTCGGGCGTGGCGCGGCGCGGGCGCAGTTTGTGGGATCGTTGGTGGTAGCGCTGGCGATGCCGTTGATATTTTGGACGCGGGGATTTTCCGCCTGGTGCCTGTTGCCGTTGTTGCTCATGCCGGTGGCGTGGCGGCACGTGCGGAGTCTGAAGGAGAGCAAAACGCCGGGTGAGTTGATCGCGCTGTTGGGGGATACGGGGAAATTTCTGGCAGGATATGCGGTGCTGCTGAGCGTGGGGATTTGGTGTTAAGCGTCGAACCGTGAGCGGGAGTTTGAACGGGCCGGGAGGTCCGTTCTCCTTGAAAAATGGGTGTGAAAAAGCCCCGACTGAGTCGGGGCTTGAGGGAGTCGGGAGACTGATTTGGCCGCGCGGCGGAGCGCACGGCCCACCTTTGCGCGGATCTCGGATTAGATCTGGGCGGTGAGCTTGGTCTTGAGGGCGGCTTTGGGCATCATGCCGACGATCGTCTCGGCGACTTTGCCGCCTTTGAAGAGGAGCATCGTGGGGATCGCGCGGATGCCGTATTCGGCGGCGATGGCGTCGTTGTCGTCGATGTTGACCTTGGCGATCTTCACCTGGCCGTCCATCTCGGTGGCGAGTTCTTCGAGGATGGGCGCGATGGCCTTGCAGGGGCCGCACCAAGGGGCCCAGAAATCCACGAGGAGTGGCGTAGTCGCGGCGGCGACGGTGGCTTTGAAATCAGCGGTGGTGAGGTTGGCGATTTTGTCGGACATTTTTTGTAGGATTATAAAACGAAAGAGGTGCGGTTTAGCGGGAAAGGCAAATGGAGGCAGGAATGGCGATAGGTGAAAAGAGGAAGCGGGGAATGTATGCGCGAGACGCGCGGGGACGGGAGTGATGGATTGCCGCGTCGCTGCGCTCCTCGCAATGACAGAGGCTTTAGCGTGGCGTGGACTTGTGGAGGATTTCGGCGAGTTCCTGCGGTTCGACTTTGTGGAGGGGTTTGCCGCGAATTTTTAGTTCTTCGAACGTTTTGACGACGGTCTCGGTCATGCGGTCGTGGGTCTCGGAGGAGCCGCCGACGATGGCAAATTGTTCGCCGGTGGTGAGACGCTTGTGGCCGTCCGTGTTGTCCAGACCGACGCCGAGGAGGCCGGCTTTGGGCGCGGGAGTTTTGCGAGGCTTGGTCACGCGAGCACCGTGCTTGGGTTCGCCGGAGTTTCAAGTGGGGTTTCCTCGCGGGCGCTGCAGATGATGTCGGTGAAGGCTTCGTTCTGGGTGAGGCGGAGTTTGCCGAGACGCGTGAGCTCGAGGACGGCGAGGAAGGTGGCGACGAGTTGGCGGAGGGTCGTGCCGTCGGGAAAGAGGTGCGAGAAGACGAAGGATTTTTCGGTCAGGATGCGGGCGAGGAGCCACTCCATCTGGTCGGAGACGGTGATGGTCTCGTCGTGGATCTCGCCGACGACGAGTTTCTCGGCGAGGCGTCGGAGGACGATGTTGAACGTGTTCCAGAGTTCGATGCGGCCGACGGCTTTGAGGGGGCGGTCTTCGAGTTCGGCGGAGAGCGAGGAGACGTGGCGCTCCATGAGGTCGTGCCGGCGCTGGATGATGGCGGCGAGGGTGCCGGCGGCTTCTTTGAATTTTTTGTATTGGAGGAGCTGGTGGACGAGTTCCCAGCGCGGATCGATATCGTCCTCGGGATTGGCGTTGGGATCGACGGCGTGGAGGCCTTTGGGGAGCAACATGCGGCTCTTAATCTCCATCAGCGTGGCGGCCATGACGAAAAATTCGCCGGCGACATCGAGGTCGAGCGATTGCATCGCGCGGAGGGCTTCGAGGTATTGCTTCGTGACCGACTCGATGGGGATGTCGTAGATATCGATCTCGTTTTTCCGGATGAGAAAAAGGAGGAGGTCGAGCGGGCCTTCGAAGACCTGCAGCTTGATACGATAATCGGTATCGGGAACCACGGGACTGGAGATTTGGGCGGTCATGGGACGCGGCAAATAAAATTTAGCGGCAGGGCGGGGGCGAGTGGAGGCGGCGGGGATTTAGCTACGGCGCAGGGTGGCCACGAAGAAGCCGTCGGTGTTGTGCTTCGCGGGCAGGATGGTGAGGCCGCCGGTGGTGGGGTCGGGGGTGAAGCCGAAGGCGCGGGCGGGCGTGGGCGGCTCTGGTTTGAACGCGGGATGGGTGGCGAGGAAATCGGTGATGACGTCTTCGTTTTCAAAACGGCTGAGCGAGCAGGTGGCGTAGATGAGCTGGCCGCCGGGGCGGACGAGGGCGGCGTATTGGGTGAGGAGGGCGAGTTGCTGCGCGGCGGCGGCGGTGACTTGGGCGGGCGTGGTGGTCCACTTGAGGTGGGGCGCGCGGCGCCAGGTGCCGGTGCCGCTGCAGGGGGCGTCCACAAGGACGCCGTCGTAGTGGGCGGTGGGCGCGGCGGGGAGGATGGCGATGTTGGAGAGGCGTGCGCGTTGGGCGCGGATCTGGAGCTCGCGAAGGGCGCTGGCGCGGATATCGAAGGCGTCGATATGGCCGGTGGGGCCGAGGAGGGCGGCGAGTTGGAGGGCTTTGCCGCCAGCGCCGGCGCAGGCATCGAGCCAGCGGCCGCCGGGGGTGATGGCGGCGGAGGCGAGGATCAGTTGGGAGCCGAGGTCCTGGACTTCGACCAGGCCGGCGAGGAAGGATTTGGTTTTGGTGATGTCGGCCTCGGCCAAAAGTTCGACGGCACCGGGCAGGGCGGGCGAGACGCGGGAGGGCCAGCCGAGGGACGTGAACTCGGCGAGGACGGGGGCTGCGTCTGGAGTTTGCAGACGGAGCCAGAGGGCGGCGCGGGTGTGGATCGCGTCGAGGTCGGGCGAGACGCCGGCGGCGGGGCAGTGGCGCGGTAGCCATGCGGGCAGGATGAGCGATGGATCGAAGTGGAGATGCGCGGCGCGGGCGGCGACGGTGGCGGGGCAGCGGGGCCAGCCGGTGCACGTGCCCGTGCGGTAGGCGCGGGTGGCGGGGAGATCGGCGGCGAGCCAGGCGACGATGATGCAGGCGCGGTCGGGATCGGTGTCGAGGAGCGGCTCAATCCACGGAAGGTAGCGGAGGGTGGTGTAAATGAGTTCGCGGTAGAGCTTGCGGTCGCGGGAACCGAAGGAGCGGTTGGCGGCGAATTCCTGTTGGATGCGAAGAGGGAGCGAAGGGTCGGTGTGCCAGTGGGGGCGCAGGACAGCGATGAGGCGGAGGAATACTTTTTGTTGGCTGCCGGAGAGGGACATGGGATTCGGAGGACGGAAGGGCTGAGAGCTGAGAGTGGAGAGCTGAGAGATCGGAGGACGGATGTGGACGGGGGCGGAGCGGGGTGGGCCACCTCGCCTACATTTTTTTGGAGCGGCGCGCGGGCTCAGAAGTTGCGGGCTTCGACTTGGACGTTGAAACCGAAGCCATTTTCGCGGCGGCGGCCGGAATAGACGGAGACGACGTATTCGATGAGCCAGGTGTTATCGAGATTGTGGACGAGGCCGTAGGCTTGCTCGTTGAGGCGGCGGTGGCGGGCGTCGTATTGGAGGCGGGCGAGGACATCGTAGGATTCGTTGATGTGCATGCGGCCTTCGATGCGGTAGTCCTCGCTCTCGCGGCGGAGGAAATTCGTCGCGAAACGGAGCGACCAAGCATCGCCGTCGCGGATGGTGATGCCGGAATTCAGCTCCTGGAGCGTGCCGGTCTGGGGCGTGAAGCTCTCGTAAACGTCGAGCTGGAGCCAGGGGGCGGGCATGAAGGCGAGTTCGGTGTGGATGGCGGAGAAATCGCGTTCGCCGGGCTCGCGGTGGAAGCGGAAATCGACGGCGGCGTTGAAGACGAGGAGGTCGCGGGAGCCATAGGCGGAGTCGCGCGTTTGAAGGGTGTTGTCGAGGCCGAGGCGGAGCGTGTTGGTGGCGCGAAGATCATCGATGCTGCGCTGGTCGCCGAGGCCGAGGGGGCGGAGGTAGCTGGTGAGGGGTTCGCGGCGGTCGATGGCGGGGATGAAGCGGCGGCCGATATCGCCTTGCGGGATGTAACGGTAGCTGACCTTCGGCGTGATGAGGTGGCGGAGGCCGTCGATTTTCCACTGGGGATTTTTGTAATCGTAGGTGGCGCTGGCGCGGAGAGCGGCGTCGAAGCCGACTTCGCCGAGCACGCGCGTATAGCCGCCGGGGACGGCGGCGCCGGTGGTGTTGGCGTAGTGGGTGACGCGGGCGCCGGCGGTGGGGGTGACGGAAAGCCATTCGCGCGGGGTGAACGGGCGGGTGAGCGCGTAGTAGGTATCGACGCGATCGCTCTCGAGGCGTGGGCCGACGCCGGCGGGCGGGCGCTCGCGGAGGGACACGGCGCTGGCGTTGGCGCGCTGGTAGATGCCGAGGCCGAGGGCGCTGGGCATGAGGTCGAAGCGGACCTCGGGGAGGCGTTCCTGGACGTAGTCGAAGGAGTTGGGTTGGAGGCGGGTGAAGAGCGAAACGAAGTAGTTGTGACCGGTATAGACTGACTCGATGAACGTGTCGGGGGTCTGGATGGGGAAGAAGGAGCGCGGGCGGAAATCGCGGACGACCTCGGAGTCGCGCCACCAGTTGATCTGACCGGCGAGGGTGAGGTCTTCGGCGAGGCGTTGGGAGTGCTGCCACTCGACGTAGCCGCGATTTTGCGGGACATCGCGGCCGAGGATGTCGGTGAGTTTGTCGCCGTGGTCGCGGATAATGCCGGAGCGAAAATAGCCGTGGAGATCGCGGCCTTCGTTTTCGCCGATGTAGCTGACGGAAGGACCGGCCATGAGACCGCGGGCGGTGTAGAGGCCGACGTCGCCGCCGACTTTAACGCCCGGCCCCACGGGAATGCGGAGGCCGCCCTCTAGGTAGGCGCCGAGAAATTTACGGTAGCCGCCGGTGAACGTGAGGTAGGAGATGAGCGGCTCGTTGAGGTTTTGCTGGAAGCGTGGGAGCGGGAACGGCTGGGTGCTGCCAAGGCCGAAGCGGGAGTTTTCGCTGCGGAGATTTTTGCCGGGAGCGTAGAGGATGCGGTTGGACTGCACCGTGGGTTGCCAGCGACCGGGCTCGCGGTAAGTGACCGTGGCGGTGGTGACGGTGATCTCTTTCAGGGAGCCGGTGGCGGAAACGCCAGTGACGTAGAAAGGATAACTGCCGACGCGGATGGATTCGGCCGAGAAGGTGGAGGCGCGGCGTTCGTAGATGAGCTTGTCGGCGAGGAGGCGCTGGGGGCCACGGGTGAGGATAACGTGGCCGGTGGCCGTGGCGGTCTCCGTGGCTTTGTTGTAACGGATTTCATCGGCGGTTAGCAGGGACTGGACGTCGCTGAGGCGAGCGTGACCGCGGAGGATTAGGACGATCTCGCCGGTGGAATAGTCGAATTCCGTGCGATCTGCGCTGGCGGGCAGGTCGGATGCGGCGGGCTGGGCGGAGAGGCGCAGGGTGACGGCGAGCAGGGCGAGTGAGAAGGTGACAAAGCGACAAAACACCCGGCGAGCAAAGGCGCGGGGCGGGGCGCAAGCAAGCCTGCGGCGGGTGGGGAAAGGGTGGGTGAATTTATGGCGTAGTTTTAGCTTTTGCGGGGACGAGGTGCGCCGCATGGTGCGCCGAGTTCCATGGCCAAAAAATCCCCCGTCCGTTCTTCAGCTCTCCATGAAATGACGCAGCTGCGCGCTGAAGTGCGCTCGCTGGGCAGCGCGCTTGGCCGCGTGATCACGCGGCTGGAGGGGCCGGAGACGTTTCAGACCGTGGAGGTGCTGCGGCAGCTGGCGAAGGCGCGGCGGGCGGGCGATGGCAAGGCGGAACGCGAGCTGGCGACGCAGGTGGCGGGGCTCACGCCGGGAGATGCATTTAACCAGGCGATGGCGTTCACGCTGTATTTCGAACTGGTGAATCTGGCGGAGGAAAATTTCCGCATCACGCTCCTGCGGCAGCGGCGGGCGGCGCGCTGCGTGGACGAGACGGCGATGCCGCCGATGCGCGAATCGATTGAGGCGGCGGTATTGGAGTTGAAGAAACGCGGCGTGGGCGCGGCGGCGATGCAGGCGCTCGTGAATAGGCTGAACATCGAGCTGGTGTTTACGGCGCATCCCACGGAGTCGAAGCGGCGGACGCTGCTCACGAAGCTGCGTCGACTGGGCGAGATTCTGCGGCTGCGGGCACAGCCGGCGCTGTTGACCGATCCGGCGCTGCTCGACGCGGAATGTGTGGAGCGTGAGATCGCGTCGCTTTGGCTGACGGATCGTAGCCGGGCGGCGCGGCCCGAGGTAACAGACGAGGCGAAGACGGGGCTGTGGTATTTTGACACGACGCTCTTTGATACGTTGCCGCGGTTGCAGGCCGACATGGTGCGGGCGCTCGCGCGGCATTACCCGACGGTGAAGGCGCCGCGGCATTGGCTGGCGTTTGGGTCGTGGATTGGTGGAGATCGCGACGGCAATCCGGGTGTGACCGGAGCGGTGAGTTCGGAGGTGCTGTTGCTCCATCGTCGCCTGGCGATTGAGAAGTTGCGGCTGGCGGCGCGCGAGCTGGCGCGGACGCTTACGGTGAGCGACCGGCGTGACTCGGTGGTGCCGGCGCTGAAGAAGGAATTGCGGGATCATCTACACGTCTCGAAGCACATCGAGCAGTTGAGTAAACGCTATCCGCACGAACCTTATCGCCTGTTGCTCGGCGTGCTGCGCGAACGGTTGGCGCAGGCGGTAAATGAGGTGCGCGACGGCAGTGTGCTGTCGGCGGAGACCGTGGTGGGCGCGTGTCTGGGGCGAACGACCATTGATGAGACGTTGGAGACGATTCGCGCGAGTCTGGCGGCGGGCAAAGGGGCTATGCTGGTCGATGGCGAGCTGAAGGCGTTGAGCGAGCAGTTCGAGGTTTTTGGTCTGCATACGGCGCGGCTGGATATCCGGCAGCATTCATCGCAACACGAGGCGGCGGTGGCGGAGGTGCTGGACCGCGATGACTATCCCAAACTGCCGGAGGCGGAAAAGATCGGGTTGTTGCTGGCGGAAATCGCGCAGGCGAAATTGCTCCCGGCAGCGGCGCTTGGGGAATTCTCATCGGCGACGAAGCACGTGCTCGACCCGCTGGCACTCGCGGCGCGGGCGGTGACGAAGTTTGGCCCGGAGGCGCTGGGCATCGCGATCATCAGCATGACAGACGGCGTGTCCGACATGCTGGAGTTGGAATTTTTGCAGAAGGTCACGGGGGCGGCGCTGCCGATCGCGCCGTTGTTTGAGACGCTGGATGATTTGGAGCGGGCGCCGGAAGTTTTGGCGGCGCTATTTACATTGCCGGGCCGGACGAAGCCGGAGCACCAGCACGTGATGTTGGGCTATTCGGACAGTAATAAGGATTGCGGCTACGTGACGGCGAACTGGGCGCTCTTCGAGGCGCAGGACGCGATCGGCCGCGTGTGCCACGAGCACGGCGTGCGGGTGACGCTGTTTCATGGTCGCGGCGGCAGTATCGCGCGTGGCGGTGGGCCGGCGGCTAAGGCGATTCTGGCGCAGCCGGCGGGGTTGCGCGACGGCGGCATCCGCGTGACGGAGCAAGGCGAAGTGCTTTCCACGCGTTACCACGATCCTGATCTCGCGCACCGTATCCTCGAGCAGATGGCCTATGGCGTAATGCTCGGGACGCATGCGGCGGAGACGGCGGCGAACGTGCCGACGGAGTGGAGCGAGGCGATGACCACGATGAGCGCGGCGGGTTTTTCCGCTTACAAGGCGGTCGTGCATGACGATCCGGAGTTTCTGGTGTTTTGGAAACAGGCGACGCCCATCGACGAGATCAGCAATCTTAAGTTCGGCTCGCGGCCGACGTTTCGCCGGGCGACGACGAGTGTAGATGACCTGCGGGCGATTCCGTGGGTTTTTTCGTGGATGCAAAGCCGGTTTAATTTCCCGGGTTGGTTCGGGCTGGGCAGCGCGCTCGATGCGGTGCTGAAGCGCGGATCGAAGGGGAAGAAACTGTTGCGCGCGATGCACGCCGAGTGGCCGTTTTTCCAGACGATGATCGATAACGCGCAGCTCACGATGCACAAGGCCGACATGGGCATCGCATCGCTCTACGCCGAGTTGGTGGAGGATCCGAAGATTCGGAAGCGCGTGCTGGCTTTGCTGCGGGCGGAGTTTGCGCGCACGGAAGCGGCGATCCTTGCGGTGACGGGCGAGCGGCAACTGCTGGCGAACGAGCCGGTGCTGTTGAAGTCGGTGCAACTGCGGAATCCGTATATCGACCCGTTGAATTATATTCAGGTGGATATGATGAGGCGGCTGCGCACGCAGGAACCTGGGAAGAAATTGAACGCTGAGGATGCCGAGGCGACTCGGGCGGTGATCGAGCTGACGATCAACGGAATCTCGGGCGGGTTAAAGAATACGGGTTGAAGAATACGGGTTGAAGAAGTGGACGGGATTCGCGGCTAGACGGAGCGGGGGGAAGGCGTCAGCTTCGGCACGTAACCCCGTGATTATTTCCCCAACCGATCTCGCCGCCCTGCTCAACGCCAGTCACTTCGCGCCGCATGGGGTGCTCGGGATGCACGCGCACAAGCGGGCGCGTAGTCAGGGCGTGGTGGTGCGGGCGTTGTTGCGCGGTGCGGTGAGTTGCGCGGTGGTCGAGCTCGATGCGAAAGGCACGCCCACGCACGAGATGGCGCTGCTGGCTCCGGAGGGTTTTTTTGAGGAATTCATTGCGAAGCGGCCGGGGGTTTTTCGCTACCAACTGCGGGCGACCTACGCGAACGGCGAGACGCGGCAGTTCTTCGATCCGTATTGTTTTTTGCCCACGCTGAGCGCGCAGGATCTTTATCTGTTCAACGAGGGCAACGAGCACCGCATCTACGAAAAGCTCGGGGCGCATCCGCGCGAGCTGGGCGGCGTGCCGGGTGTGGCGTTTGCAGTGTGGGCGCCGGCGGCGGCGCGGGTGTCGGTCGTGGGGAATTTCAACCACTGGGACGGACGTTTTTTCCCGATGCGGCCGCTCGGAGCGTCGGGCGTGTGGGAGCTGTTCGTGCCGGGACTGGGTGCGGGCGAGTTGTATAAATTTGAGATCCGCCACCAGTCGGGTGCTGTGGCGGTGAAGACCGATCCGTATGGCACCTATTTCGAAGCGCCCCCGGGGAATGCGGCCATCGTGTGCGCGGCGAAGGATTTTAAGTGGAATGATGCGGCGTGGATGGAACGGCGGAGCGCTCAGGCGGCGCAGCTTGACCGGCCTGTTTCGGTTTATGAGCTGCACCTCGGCTCTTGGAAGCGGAAGCCGGAGGACAACAACCGGCCGCTGACCTATCGCGAGATGGCGAAGGATTTGGGTGATTACGTGGTCGAGATGGGCTTTACGCACATCGAGATCATGCCGATCGCGGAGCATCCGTTCGACGGATCCTGGGGTTATCAGGTCACGGGTTTTTTTGCGCCGACGCACCGGTTTGGGGCGCCGGAGGATTTCGCGTGGTTCGTGGATCAGCTGCACCAGCGCGGCATCGGCGTGATTCTCGACTGGGTGCCGGCCCATTTCCCGCGTGATGCGTTTGCGCTGGCGGAGTTCGACGGCACGCACCTTTACGAGCACGCCGATCCGCGGCAGGGTGCGCACATGGACTGGGGCACGCTGATTTTTAACTATGGGCGCAACGAGGTGCGGTGCTTCCTCGTGGCAAGCGCGCTGGCTTGGCTCGACCGTTACCATCTCGACGGGCTGCGCGTGGATGCGGTGGCCTCGATGCTGTATCTCGATTACTCACGCAAGGAGGGGCAGTGGATTCCCAATAAATTCGGCGGGCGCGAGAATCTGGAGGCCATTGATTTTCTGAAGCAGGTGAACGATCTGGTGCATCTTTATCATCCCGGCGCGCTGATGATCGCGGAGGAGAGCACGTCGTTTCCGCAGGTGAGTAGGCCGACGAGCGGTGGCGGCCTGGGCTTCGACTACAAGTGGAACATGGGTTGGATGAACGACACGCTACGCTATTTCGCGAAGGATGCGCTGCACCGCCGCTGGCATCAGAGCGACTTGACGTTTGGGATGCTCTACCAATACGCGGAGAACTTCGTGACGGTGTTTTCCCACGACGAGGTCGTGCATGGAAAGGCCTCGATGCTCTTCAAGATGGGTGGCTGGCACATCCCGGAAAAGGCGGCGAACCTGCGCGCGCTCTATGCGCACATGTGGTGCTACCCCGGGAAAAAACTGCTATTCATGGGCTGCGAGTTTGCGCAGTCCCGCGAGTGGAACCACGCGGCGAGCCTCGACTGGCACCTCTGCCAATACCCCGATCACGAGGGCGTGCGCCGGCTCGTGCGCGATCTGAATAAACTCTATGTCGCGGAGCCGGTGCTGAGCCTGAATGATTTTAATCCGCAGGGTTTCCGCTGGGTGACTTGTCACGATGTGGACGCCAATCTGATCGCCTACCTGCGCATGGATGTTTTCGAGCAGACGCTTTTCCTCGTAGTCGCGCATTTTGGCGGGGCGTCGCGGACTTATCCGGTCGGCGTGCCACGGCGCGGTTTCTGGCGCGAAGTCATCAATTCCAACAGCGAATACTACGGCGGCACGGGCCACGGGAACGACGGCGGGCGCGACGCCGAGGCGATGGATCGCGACGGATACGCGCAGGCGATCCAAGTGACGCTGGCGCCGTTTGCGACGACAGTCTTCAAGTGGACGGCGAGTTGAGCGGAGGCTCAGGGTGGTTGCCTGAGCCGAGAGACTGACCGGCCGCGCGCGGAGCGCACAGCCCACCTCGGAGTCACCTTCAGAGCGGACTCGAGAGGTGGAATACGCGCATGGGCTCGGCGTTCTTGATCTCGATCACGCCGCGTTCCTCGGTCTTGAATTTATCGCCGAGGAGTTTGCGGGTGCTGTCGGTGAGCTGGATGCGCCAAGGCTGGCCGTGGGATTCCATGCGGCTGGCGATGTTCACGGTGTCGCCCCAAAGATCGTAGGCGAATTTCTTGGTGCCGATGATGCCGCCGATGACGGGGCCGCTATTCATGCCGATACGCACGGCCCAATCGATCTGGTAGCGGCGGTTGAAGGCGCGGA
Source organism: Opitutaceae bacterium (assembly GCA_025355125.1). Classification (GTDB taxonomy): domain Bacteria; phylum Verrucomicrobiota; class Verrucomicrobiia; order Opitutales; family Opitutaceae; genus Tous-C4FEB. Next base: position 15,547 of record JANXLP010000168.1, read on the forward strand.
GATTTTCCAGCATTTCGAGCGAAGCTTGCGCGCAGGCGGCGGCGTGCTCGGGGAGGGCCGTGGGGACGCCGCCGACCATCATGTAGGAATCTCCAATGGTCTTGATCTTTTCGAGGCGATGCGTCTCGGCGATGCGATCAAATGCGGAGAAGAGTTCGTTAAGGAGCTGCACGGTGCGACTCGGAGAATATTTGGCGACGATCTGCGTGAAGCCCACGATGTCGGCGAAGACGACGGTGCATTCGTGGAAACTATCCACAATCGTGCGTTCGCCCTGCTTGAGGCGGTCGGCGATGGCCTGGGGGAGGACGTTGAGCAAGAGGCGCTCGGACTTGGTTCGCTCGGACTGGAGCTGGAGCAGGGCGGCCTGTTCCTGATCGCGGAGACGCTTTTTTTCGAGCGAGGCGTTGATACGAGCGCGAAGGATAACGGGATTGAAGGGCTTCGGAACGTAG
>JANXLP010000185.1 GCA_025355125.1 Opitutaceae bacterium
ATCCGCCGGCACCCAGTCACGCAGGTCGGGCGGCAACAGCAGCGGGGTGTCTCGGTCAATATTCACGTATCGGGCCATATCCAATTACATAGCAATTACTAGGCCAAGTATCAGCCTAAGTCCGACAGCCTGCTAGGCAAAGCGCCTCTTTATGCTCTTTGACTGCGCCCGGAATATCGTCGCTCCGGAGAATTCCGCAAAGGTGGCTGCCGGGTGCCACGCGCAGCGGACCGTTCTCCGTATCGCAGTCGTCGAGATGAAGCCGAACGGCGAGCATGTCTTCCAACACTTGGCGTGGTGGGCGCGCATAGGCGATGTCCGCCTTTACGCTGGGAAGGGTGTAGTCGGGGGCAGTTACCGATCTGGCAAAGGGAAACATGACGTCCTGGTGCCACGTGACCTTCCAGTTTGTTGCCGGGTTCTTGTCGAACGCGATGGCCTGCAAAGCGACGGCTGATGATGGAAGAATGCCTGCTCCGATGAGTTCCCGGCGAAGGCTCAAGGCGGTGGCTCGAACAGTCGGTTGATCCAGCAGGCAGCGTTGGCCGGGGGCGTTTGAGGAAAACGCCGTGGCGCGTAGGTTTTCTATGACCGCGAAGGTGATCGCAGTTTTGATGACGGTCCAACCGGAGGAAGCGAACTCGGTCGTAGAGCGGCTTCGAATTACCAACTATCCCACCCACGCCCGCGCGTTGTAGAACAGTTTCATCCACGGGGAATCTTCGCCCCAGGTTTTTGGGGTCCAGCTCATGCAGGCGCTGCGGTGGACGCGCTCGGGGTGCGGCATCATGATCGTTACGCGGCCGGTGGTCGTCGTGAGCGCGGTGAGGCCGAGGGGCGAGCCGTTGGGGTTGAGCGGGTAGCGCTCGGTGGGCTGGTGGTGGTTGTCCACGAAGCGCGCGGCGACGAGGCCGGAGGTGGCGCAGCGTTGGAGCGCGGCGGCGTCTTTGAACTCGGTGAAACCTTCGCCGTGGGCGACGGCGATGGGGAGGACGGAGCCTTCCATGCCGGCGAAGAGGATGCTGGGCGAGGGCTCGATTTTTACCGAGACGTAGCGGCCTTCGTAGCGCTCGCTCTGGTTTTGCACGAAGCGCGGCCAGTGGTCGGAGCCGGGGATGATGCTGTGGAGGTTGCTCATCATCTGGCAGCCGTTGCAGACGCCGAGGGCGAAGGCGTCCTCGCGGGCGAAGAAGGCGGCGACCTCGGCGCGGGCGCGGGGATTGAAGAGGACGCTCTTGGCCCAGCCTTCGCCGGCGCCGAGGACGTCGCCGTAACTGAAGCCGCCGCACGCGGCGAGGCCGCGGAAATCCTTGAGCGACACGCGGCCGCTGAGGATGTCGGTCATGTGGACGTCGATCGCCTTGAAGCCGGCGCGGGTGAAGGCGGCGGCCATCTCGACTTCGCCGTTCACGCCTTGCTCGCGCAGGATCGCGACCGCTGGTCGCGATCCTAGTTGAAGGTTGAAAGTTGAAGGTTGAAGGGCGGAGCCGGAAAGCGCGTTAGGGATAACGCGCCCTACCTCGAAGGTGACGACGGGGGTGATGCCGGGATCGGTGCGGTCGGTGCGGAGCTGGTGTTCGGATTCGGCGCAGGCGGGATTGTCGCGGATGGCGGCAATGCGGCGGGTGACGTCGGACCAGATGGCGCGCAGGGCGAAGAGGTCTTCGTCGAAGAGCACCTTGCCGCCGCGGCTCACGCGGAAGCGGTTGTCCTGATTGAGGCGACCGATGCGCGTGGTGCAGGCCTTGAAGCCATGCTGGCGGAGGGTCTGCGAAACGTGGTCGAGATCGGCGGTGCGGATCTGGAGGACGGCGCCGAGTTCTTCGTTGAACAGGGTGCTGTCCACGTTGTGGCCGTGAAGGATTTCGAGATCGACGCCGACGTGGCCGGCGAAGGCCATTTCGATGGCGGTGGCGAGGAGGCCGCCGTCGGAGCGGTCGTGGTAGGCGAGCAGTTTGCCGTCGCGGCCGAGGAGTTGGATGACGTTCCAAAATTGTTTGAGGTCGTGGGCGCTGTCGACGTCGGGCGGCGCTTCGCCCATCTGCGAAACGACCTGCGCGAGGATGGAGCCGCCGAGGCGGTTTTTGCCGCGGCCAAGGTCCACCAGAAGCAGAACGGTATCTCCGATACGTTCTGCAGGCTGAGAGCTGAGAGTTGAGAGCTGAGAGGCGGAATTCGGAGCGTCGTAGCGGAGCTGCGGCGTCAAGGTCAGGCGGATATCGGCGACGGGGGCGAAGGCGGAGATGATGAGCGAGGTGGGCGCGGTGATGCGTTTGTGGACGCCTTCTTTGTTGCCGATGGCGGGTTCTTTCCACGCCGTGCTCATGCTCATCGAATCTTTGCCGACGGGGATGGTGATGCCGAGGGCGGGGCAGAGATCGAGGCCGACGGCGGAGACGGCGGCGTAGAGATCGGCGCCGTCGCCGGCGATGGCGGGTGCGGCCATCCAGTTGGCGGAGAGATTTACTTTGCCGAGGTCGCCGATTTGGGCGGCGGCGAGATTCGTGAGAGCTTCGCCGACGGCGAGGCGGGCGGACGCGGCGGCGTCGTTGATGGCGACGGGTGTGCGTTCACCCATGGCCATGGCTTCGCCAGTGTAGACGTCGAACGCGGCGGCGGTGACGGCGCAGTCGGCGACGGGGACCTGCCATGGGCCGACCATCTGGTCGCGGGCGATGAGGCCGCCGAGGGTGCGGTCTCCGATAGAAATGAGGAACGTCTTGTCGGCGACCGTGGGGTGCGAGAGCACGCGGTGGATGACGTCGCTCAGGGAGAGTTCGCCGAGATCGAGCGGCTTGCGTGGGCGCGTGAGCGTAACGTCGGTGCGCGCCATGCGCGGTGGTTTACCGAGAAGCACGTCGAGAGGGAGATTGATCGGCGTGTTGTTGAAATGGGAATCTTCGAGGACGAGTTTTTTCTCCTCGGTGGCCTCGCCCACGACGGCGAAGGGGCAGCGCTCGCGTTCGCAGAGGGCGCGGAAAATTTCGAGGCGCGCGGCGGGGACGGCCATCACGTAGCGCTCCTGCGATTCGTTGCACCAGATCTCGAGCGGGGACAGGCCGGGCTCGGCGTTGGGGACGGCGCGGAGTTTGAATTTGCCGCCAAGGCCGCCGTCGTTGACGAGTTCGGGGAGGGCGTTGGAGATGCCGCCGGCGCCGACGTCGTGGATGAAGGAAATGGGATTTTCCGCACCGAGGGCCCAACAGCGGTCGATGACCTCCTGGCAGCGGCGCTCCATCTCGGCGTTGTCGCGCTGGACGCTGGCGAAATCGAGATCCTCGTTGCCGGAGCCGCTCGCCATGGAGCTGGCGGCGCCACCGCCGAGGCCGATGAGCATGGCAGGTCCGCCGAGGACGATGAGCTGGTCGCCGGGGTTGATCGCGCCCTTCTGGATGTGCTCGGCCTTGATGTTGCCGAGGCCGCCGGCGAGCATGATGGGCTTGTGGTAGCCGCGGAGTTCGGTGCCGCGGGCGTTGGGGACTTCCTGCTCGAAGGTGCGGAAGTAGCCGTTGATGGCGGGGCGGCCGAATTCGTTGTTGAACGCGGCGGCGCCGAGCGGGCCCTCCAGCATGATGTCGAGGGCGGAGACGATGCGGCCGGGTTTGCCGTGGTCTTTTTCCCACGGCTGGATGGCGCCGGGGAGTTTTAAGTTGGAGACGGAGAAACCGACGAGACCGGCTTTTGGTTTCGAGCCGCGGCCGGTGGCGCCCTCGTCGCGAATCTCGCCGCCGGAGCCGGTGGCGGCGCCGGGGAACGGGGAGATGGCGGTGGGATGGTTGTGGGTCTCGACCTTGCAGAGGATGTGGATGTCTTCGTCGTGCGCGGCGTATTCGTTGGTCTTGGGATCAACGTAAAAACGGCCGCCGCGGGTGCCGGCGAGGACGGCGGCGTTGTCCTTGTAGGCGGAGAGAATGCCCTCGGGGTGCAGCGTGTAGGTGTTCTTGATCATCTGGAACAGCGACAGGTCCTGAGGCTGGTCATCGATGGTCCACGTGGCGTTGAAAATCTTGTGGCGACAGTGCTCGGAGTTGGCCTGTGCGAACATCATCAACTCGATGTCGTTGGGGTCGCGGCCGAGGGTGGTGAAGGCGTGGACGAGGTAGTCGATCTCGTCGTCGGCGAGGGCGAGGCCGAGGTATTTGTTGGCAACGACGAGGGCGGAGCGGCCGGCGGCGAGGACCGGGATGGCGTTCATCGGGCGCGGGGCCTCGTGGCGGAAGAGCGCGGCGCAGGCATCGAAATCACCGAAGACGGTTTCCGTCATGCGGTCGTGGAGCTTGGCGCGGAGGGATTGCAGCTGGGCGGGGTCGAGCGGCGTGAGCGGAAATTTTAAGGTGGTGCCGAGATCGACGGTGTAGGCGATGACGCGCTCGATGCGGGTGACCGAGGCGAGTCCGCAGATGTGGGCGATGTCGGTGGCTTTGGACGACCACGGGGAAATCGTGCCGGGGCGGGGGGCGACGACCTGGACGAGGCCGGTGACGGGGGCGGGGGTGCGGCGGGGGCCGTAGGTGAGCAGTTGGTCGAGGACGCCGCGCTCGGCGGGCGTGAGGTCGGCGGAGGTCTCGACGATGTGGACAAACTCGGCGCCGAGGGCGCGGACCGGGAGGCCAGCGGCGGTGAGGCCGTCGAGGAGTTTTTGCAGGCGAAACGTAGAGAGGGTAGGCGAGCCGCGGAGGATCAACATAGTCGGAAAAGATGATGTTTTGGGACATCACCGGCGCGGTCAAGGGGGCGCAACGGGCGAGGAAAATTCTTAAGACGCACGGGGCAGAGAAAGCCGTTGACGAATGGCGGCGGGCCTTCGAGATGACCGGTTTTTAATGAGCAGCGAGCATCGAGCAGCGTTAGGTGACCGTCCCGCTTGCGGGTGCGTTGCTGCGCGTCCGGTTTTGATCACGATATGAGCGACCGGATTACGCACGAGTGTGGCATCGCGATGGTGCGGCTGTTGAAGCCGCTCTCCTATTATCAGGAGAAATATGGGACGCCGCTGTGGGGGTTCACGAAGCTTTTTCTCCTGATGGAGAAACAGCACAATCGCGGGCAGGACGGCGCGGGCGTGTCGTGTGTGAAACTCGATGTGCCGGCGGGCGAGCCCTTCATGTTTCGCGAGCGGTGCGTGAAGAGCAACCCGCTCGACAAGATCTTCAAAACGCTGCTCGGCACGTATAACGAAAAGGTTGATGCGGGCACGATCCATCCGGAGTTCGCCGACACGGTGAAGAAGCACTTTGATTTCGGCGGCGAGTCGCTGATGGGGCATCTGCGCTACGGCACCAGCGGCGGCTACAGCCTCAGCTCCTGTCATCCTTATTTCCGGCGCTCGCCCTGGCCGACGCGCAACCTGGCGCTTTGCGGTAATTTCAATCTCACGAACACGACGGAGTTGAACGAGTCGCTGACGGCGATGGGGCAACATCCGATCTTCGCGACGGACACGCAGGCGATTTTGG
>JANXLP010000186.1 GCA_025355125.1 Opitutaceae bacterium
ATCCGCCGGCACCCAGTCACGCAGGTCGGGCGGCAACAGCAGCGGGGTGTCTCGGTCAATATTCACGTATCGGGCCATATCCAATTACATAGCAATTACTAGGCCAAGTATCAGCCTAAGTCCGACAGCCTGCTAGGCAAAACACTTTTGCCGGGGTGGCGGGCGTGGCGGTTTCGAGGACGTAGAGTTGCAGGCCCTCGCGGGGAAAGTCCGCCATGAACTCGGTCGCCAGGCGCCAGCCGGCGGGGAGCGGAATGAGCGTGACGGCGGGTTGGGCAAAGCCGGTGACGACCGCGAAGCATAGCAAGCAGACCACGGAGGCGGGGCGGAGGCGGGCGAACATGGCGGAAAGGGACTGCAAGGAATCTTGACTACGGATTTTCTAGGGCGGCGGAGGCGAGGCCGTAGCGGAGGTTGTAAAGGGAGTTTTCGAAAGACGGGAAGTTGCCGAGTTCGGCGAGCGTGATGACGGTGGTCAGCGCGGTGGGGAAGACATCGGCGCGCGCGGGCGGGAGGCCGGGGATTTTTTGGCGTGCCACGAGGGGTAGCGTGCCCAGCTCGTCGAGGAGTGTGCACAAATCGGGAAGGGGGATTTGCGTAGAGGTCTGCGCGAGCGTGTGGCCCTGGCGCGCGCCGAGGATGGTGCGGACGGTGGTGACAGTGCCGCCGGTGCCGACGGCGGCGGCGGTTGCCGGGAGAGAAAATTTGAAGCCCGAGCGCGTGATGAGGTCGCGCGTGTAGGTCGCGATGGCGATGGCTTGGTTGGTGGTGAAAGCGGCGCTGGAGTCGGTGACGAATTTTTCAGTGAGGCGCACGCAGCCGAGCTGGAGGCTCACGGCCTGCTCGATCTTGCGGTCGCGGAAGGCGAGGCATTCGAGGCTGCCGCCGCCGAGGTCGAAGACGTAGAAGTCGCGCAGATGCGCGAGCGCGGGGTCGCAGGTGAGACCGCGACCGATGAGGTTGGCTTCTTCGTCGCCGGAGAGCAGGCGGATGGTGTGGCCGGTGGCCGCGAGGACCCGGGCGATGAAGTCGGCGCCGTTGAGGGCGTCGCGCACAGCGCTGGTGGCGACGAGGATGACTTTTGAGGGGGCGTGGGTCGCGGCGTCGGTGAGCAGCGAGGTGATGGCTTCGAGGCCGCGGGTCATGCCTTCCTCGGTCAGGCGCGGCTCGGCGCGACTAATGCCGGCGCTGATACGTGCGTCGATGGTGCGGTAGTGCAGCGAAGACAGAGTGCCGGCCTCGTTGCGCGCGGCGACGAGGATTTTGATCGAGTTGGAACCGATATCGATGACGGCGACGGAAGGACCGGACATGGGCAATTAGAGCACGAAATCAGGGGGGGCGATGAGGACGACGAACTCGCCTTTTAGGCTGCCCTTCAAGAGGCGGTCGCGGACTTCTCCGGCGCGGCCGACGAGCCAGGTTTCGTGGAGCTTGGTGACTTCGCGGGCGATGCAGATCACGCGGTCGGGGCCGAGTTTTTCGACGATCTCGTCGGCGAATTTGTCGATGCGATGGCAGCTCTCGTAGAGCGCGAGGGTGAATTCGAAGTCGCGATATTTCTCGAGGAAGGCTTGGCGCGCGGACGTCTTGGAGATGAGGAAGCCAGCGAAGAGGAAACCGTTGGAGGGAAGTCCGCTCGCGCTGACGACGGCGGCCAAGGCGCAGGCACCGGGGACGGGAATCACGGGCAGGCCGCGGCGGCGGCAGGCGCGGACGAGGCGGAAGCCGGGGTCGCTGATGGCGGGGGTGCCGGCGTCGCTGACGAGCGCGACGGATTGGCCGTCGGCGATTTTCTGCGCGATGTAGTCGGCGGCTTCGGTCTCGTTGTGGTCGTGATAGGAGACGAGGGGGCGATGAAGACCGAAACGCGTGAGGAGGCCGCCGGTGGTGCGGGTGTCTTCGCAGGCGACGAGATCAACGGCGCCGAGAATGGCGCGGGCGCGCTCGGTGAGATCGGCGAGATTACCGATGGGGGTGGCGACGACGTAGAGGTGGCCTTTTTGGGGAATGAGCGAAGGGTTTTCCATCGGTTGGCAGAGCCTCCACTCGCTGACGCTCGCGGCTACACAAAAATGCGTGGGCACAAAAAATCCGGCACGAGGCCGGATTTGGCGAGAAGGAGCTCAGGGAGCGGGAACTGAGGGCGCGGCTTAGCGGCCGGTCTGCTGACCCATGCCGGGGATCTGGCCTTCCCAGCCGGCGGGGCGGCTCCAGGGAATGGCGGTATCCTTCTGGGTGCGCGTCTGGCAGCCGCCGAGCAGGGCACCGAAGGTGGTAAGAAGGAGGAGAAGCAGAGGTTTCTTGAGCGAGTTCATCGGTGAGGTGTTAAGGAGTTAGTATGGCCAAATCGCCTTTGTGCAAGACGCCGCGCAGGGAATCGGGTTCCACCTGAGCGATGGAAAATTGCGAGCGGACATCGCTAATGACGACGGAAGCGAGAAGGTCGGGGCCACTGCGTAGCGCAAAGCGTTGGCCGAGTTGGGCGCCGCGGGCGGAGCCGTAGTTGAGGACAACGAAGGCGTTTTCGGGACCGACGCTGACGATCATGGAGGAGGAGCGGCCCGCGCGGCTGGAAAAAACCGCGGTGGAGGCACCGGCAGCGGTGGGGAGGGCGGCGCCGTTTTTCGCGGTGGCGAGCTGGCGCTCCAATTCGGCGATGGTGGAGCGGTAGGCTTCGGCCTGGGCGGCGGGGATGGTGGCGGCGCGGGTGTCGGCGAGGTCGCGGCGGAGCGAGGTGAGCTCGTCACGCAGGGTGCGCTCGGCTTGTTCGCGGGCGACAAGGGTGGTGCGGGTCGTCGTGAGATCCGTGCGCGTGGCGGTGAGATCGGCGGTGAGTTGGGTGGCGCGGGTCTCGGTGGAGGCGAGCTGGGTCTTGACGATATCGAGCTGGGTGCCGGCGGTGATGGCTTGTTTTTGGAACGACGAGGCGAGCTCGCGGGAGGCGTTGAGTTGGCCGTCGAGGGCGGTGGCGCGGGTGGTGAGGTCGCGGCGAGTTTCGAGGGATTGCCAGTAGAGCGCGCCCAGCGAGCCGCTCATGGCGAACGCGAGGAGGCTGAGGACGAGCAAGAGGCGGTTCATCGGGGTGGGGCGAGGGGCTGGGGGCGAAGGGGTGGGAATCTGGAACTCAGGGAATCAGGAACGGAGCGCATGCGAGCAGGAGGCCTGCGGTGGGAGCGGGGCGTGGGGAATTCAACACCGCCCGGCGCTGCGCGCCACCCCTGTTGGTTGAGGAGGTTTTTTTGGCGGTGCGTTAACGGGCGCCGACGAGCGGCGCCCCTACACGGATGGTTTTAGGCGGCGCGGTAGGTGGACTTGAACCACGGAGTCTTGGTGCGTTTTTTCACGCCGCTGCCTTTGTTGGCGGCGAGGTGTTCGAGGATCTTGAAGGCAAGTTCGGCGCTGTCGGGCGAGCCGGCTTGGGCGGAGAGTTGCTCGGCGGTGAACTGCGAGGCGGGCGCGGCTTGTAGGGCGGCGACGAGCTTGAGTTTGAGCGCGATGACGGCGCCGGCGGCTTTCTTGCCGGCTTCGACGCCGGGCTGGTGGTAGGCGTTGATGCCGACGAGCGAGGCGTAGAGGCCGACGACGCGTTCATAGAGGGCGATCAACATGCCGAGGGAGCGTGGCGACACGTCGGGCAGCGTGATCGTGACCGAGTGGCGGTCCTTCTCGCTGAGGGCGTCGCGGGTGCCGAGGTAGAAGCCTTGGAGGAAATCGCCGGCGGTGGTGCCGGGTTCGACTTCGAGGGAGGTCTTGGCGTCGCGGTCTTTGAGGACCTCGATGAAGGTGACGAAGAAGTTATTCACGCCGTCGCGAAGCTGTTGGACGTAGGCATGCTGGTCGGTGGAGCCCTTGTTGCCGTAAACAGCGATACCCTGATTCACGACGTTGCCCTTGAGATCGTGTTCCTTGCCGAGGGATTCCATCACGAGCTGCTGGAGGTAGCGGGAGAAGAGCAGGAGGCGGTCCTTGTAGGGGAGGACGACCATGTCCTTCGCGCCGCGGCCGTCGGTGGCATAGAACCACATGAGGGCGAGGAGCGCGGCGGGGTTTTGGCCGGTCGTGGTGTTGCGCGTGACGACGTCCATCGCGGCGGCGCCGTCGAGCATCGCCTGGATGTCGAGGCCCTGAAGCGCGGCGGGGAGGAGGCCGACGGCGGAGAGTTCGGAGGTGCGGCCGCCGACCCAGTCCCACATGGGGAAACGGGCGAGCCAGTTTTGCGCGATGGCGGTCTGCTCGAGCTTCGAGCCGGCGCCGGTGACGGCGACGTAGTGCTTCGTGAAATCGAGGCCGGCGGCCTTGAACGCCTCGGCAGCTTCGAGCTGGCCGTTGCGCGTCTCGGCGGTGCCGCCGGATTTGGAGATGACGACGACGATGGTCTTCGCGAGTTGTCCGCGGAGGCCGGCGAGGACGTAGTCGATGCCGTCGGGATCGGTGTTGTCGAAGAAGGAGACGGCGAGCTTGTCTTTGCGCGGCTGGCCGAGGGCGTGGTTGACGAGCTGCGGGCCGAGGGCGGAGCCGCCGATGCCGATCACGAGGAGATTTTTAAATTTGCCCTTGGGGCCGGCGATGGCGCCGGAGTGCACCTTGGCGGCGAAGTCCTTGATCGCGGCGAGGGTGGAGGAAATCTCGGCGGCAAGGGCGGGCGTGGGGGCGAGTTGCGGCGCGCGGAGCCAGTAGTGGCCGACCATGCGGTTCTCGTCGGGATTGGCGATGGCGCCTTTTTCGAGGGCGGCCATGTCGGCGAAGGCCTGCTGCATCGCGGGATCTTTCGCGGCGAGGTAGTCGTCGGGGAAGGGGATGCGGCTGATGTCGAGCGCGAGGCCGAGATCGGTGTTCTGGTAGTAGAGGGATTTGAAACGTGACCAGGTGGACATGGTGAAAGAAGTAGCGAGTAGCGGGTAGTGGGTAGCGAGTAGAAAGGGGGCGGCGGTGGTGGGCGAGCCGGGAGTGCCCACGGAACACACGGAAGACTCGGAAGGGAATTCGGAAATCGTGGCTTCTAGCAGCCTGTCGGACTTAGGCCGTTCAAGGCGTTTGTAGCTCGATATTTGATCTTTTTGAAAAATATTTTCGCGAATATCGCACGGTGGATGCCTTAAATTTCTAAGTCCGACAGCCTGCTAGGCACCCTATCGGGCTGAGGCTAACCGG
>JANXLP010000234.1 GCA_025355125.1 Opitutaceae bacterium
CGCAGCAGCAACAGCAGCCGCTCCCGCCAGCGCCACTGGTTGAGTCGCGGACGCGCCACCGCTTCCAAAAACTTCAGGCTCCCCAGCCGCACCGTGCGCTGCGGAAATCGCCAGAGATGGATCACCGCCGGCACGAGCAACGCCGCCAACGCCACGAGCCCAAAGGGATTCAGCAGATTCAACATGATCGTATGCGCGCCGACCTCAGCCACCCGCCCGCCGCTTCACGTAGGCGCGCAGCGTGCGTTCCAACGGCTTGTCGAGCGACACGCGTTGATAGTCAAAACGCTCCCCTGCCCAGGCCCGCCGCCACGCCGACACCTCGGCCTCCTGCGCCGCGAGATAAGCCGCGCGCACCACGCCCGCCTCCGCCTCTACCTGCCGGCCGGTTTCCCACTCCTCGAAGCGCAGCAGGCCCGTGTAGGGAAACTCACGTTCGTCACGGCCGACGAGGTGCAGCCACAGCACTTCATTGCGCCGCGCCCGCAACGGCTTCAGCGCCGCCCGAATTTCCCCCGCCGGCTCGTGTCCGTCCGTGATCACGATGGTCAACTCCGCCGTCGTATCGGCACCGCCGACCATGCGCGCGTTCAACGCCAGCGCCGCGGCAAAATCCTTCGGCTCCTTCGGCCACGCTCCCACCGGTTCCAACGCCGCAAGCGCACGCACGATCCGCGCGAACGGCTGCCGGTGTCCGTCAATCGGCACCGTGACGATATTATCGTCACTCACCGCCACGAGCCCCACCGCATCGCCCTGCGTTTCGGCTATGAGTGCGAAGGCGGCGGCCAACTGACACGCGGCATCAAACTTCCGCCGTGCGCCCGGCCCAGCATCCGTGTGCCCCATCGACGCCGTCGCATCGACGACCAGCCGCACCGCGACCTTGGTCTCGATCTCGCTCTCGCGCAGAAAATATCGGTCCGACCGGGCAAACAGTTTCCAATCGATGTGCCGCGGCTCATCGCCCGGCTGATAGGCGCGGTATTGGCTGAACTCCCGCGCGAGCCCCGGCCTCCGACTCGAGTGCAACCCCGGCATCGCCCCGGCCACGAGCTTGCGCGCGACCAGCGTCAGATCGCCCACCGCCGCTTGCAGCTTGGGATCGAGCACACGACTCGCGGACGCTGGAATAGTCTCGGTCATGCGAAACGCCGTTCACCCAGCGAGCGGACTCTTCGGCTCAGGCACGAGTTTGAAGATTTCCCGCGCCACATCGTCGGTCGTGACGTGCTCCGCTTCGGCCTCAAAGTTGAGCAAGATGCGATGCCGCAGCACCGGCGCCGCCAGCGCGCGCAGATCGTCCAACGTCACGGCAAAGCGTCCCGCGAGCAACGCGCGCGCCTTGGCCGCGAGCACGAGGGCCTGACCCGCGCGTGGGCCTGCGCCGTAACGCACCCATTGCTTGATGTAGGGCAGCGAGTGATCGCGCGTCGCCCGCACGAGTTGGCTCAGGTAGCGCAGCAACGGTTCGCTTACCGCGACGTCGCGCGCGAGGCGCTGAAGCTGCACGATTTCCTCGGCTGTCATCACCGGCGAAATCTTCGCGGACTTCGTGCCGGTCGTCGCCACGAGCATGGCCAGCTCTTCGTCGGCCGCCGGATAATCGATCTTCAGATAGAGCAAAAAGCGGTCGAGCTGCGCCTCGGGCAACGGATAGGTGCCGGATTGCTCGATGGGATTCTGCGTCGCGAGCACGAAGAACGGCCGCTGCAGGTCGTAGGTTTTCCCTCCGTAAGTCACCGCGTTCTCCTGCATCGCCTCGAGCAGCGCCGCCTGCGTCTTCGGCGGTGTGCGGTTGATTTCGTCGGCCAAAATAATCTGCCCGAAGATCGGGCCGCGGTTGAATTGGAAGAAACGCTTTCCCGTCGCGTGGTCTTCCTCGAGCACCTCCGTGCCGATGATGTCCGAAGGCATCAGGTCCGGCGTGAACTGGATGCGGCGAAACGAGAGATCCACCGCCTGTGCGAGCGTGCGGATGAGCAGTGTCTTCCCGAGCCCGGGCAGGCCCTCCAGCAGACAGTGTCCACCCGCCGTGAACGCCGTGAGCAACTCCTCGACGACGGCGTGTTGGCCGATGACGGCGCGGCCGATCTCCGCGCGCAGGCGCGGCAGCTTGGCGAGCAGTTGCTGGATTTGATCTTCGGTCAGGGCCGTCGGCTGGGTCATGGTATCGGGAGATTCTGGAAAGAGCTGAGCAGGCGTCACGCCGTCATCGCGTAGACGGCGAGGTTGACGCCGAACTTGGTATTATCCTCGGCGAGAAAGCGTTTGTTGCGGAAATCGTAGTCCCACTCGCAGCCATAGTCCTTGTTGCTGTAAACGACCGCGAGCCGCCCGTTGATCTCGATCCCCTTCAGGTAGTCATGCACGAGATCGTCGCCCCAACCGTTCAGTTCAAACGCGGTCGTAGGCGGTCCGTGATCGAAGATGAAGAACGCGCGATAGAGCGGATGGTCGTTGGGGATTTTTTTCAATGCGTCCGCGCCAAAGATCGCCGCCATCTGCGCCTCGAACGATTTCGCGAAGAGCCCGTCGATGTCGTGATTACAGTCGTCCACGAAGACAAAGCCACCGCGCCGCACGTAGGCCTCAAAGTTTTCGCGCTCGCGGTCGGTGAACTGCACCAGCTTGTGGCCGCTGAGATAGCAAAAGCCTGCATCCATGATCTCGCGACTCGCGAGCGGCACGGAGACTTCCTGCGGCGCGATCGCGAGCGTCGTGTAGGCGACGAGCGAATCGAGCAAGTTGGACGGCATGCGCAGATCCACGATATTCCAATCGCCCGACTCGTATTGCAGGCGGGTAAAAACAAAATCGGCGCGGCTCATCGGCTGCAAGCGGCCATCCGAAATCTGTCATCGCGAGGTGCGCGAAGCGCGTCGTGGCGATCCAGCTGAATTGCTTCGCCGCTACGCGACTCGCAATGACCCGCAGTTTGCATGGCCGGCGGTGCGCTCACACCGCGTCGGAGAGACTGGAGAATGTGAAGTCGCGCAACACCATCGGCGGGATGAGGCTGTTGCTCACGCGCTGCGGACGCCCAAGCGCCTCGAGGTTGTTCAGCATGATGACCGGACTCTCGTTGAAGCGGAAATTTTTCACGGCGTATTTGATCTCGCCGTTCTCGACGTAGAACGTGCCATCACGCGTGAGGCCCGTGTAGAGCAGGGTCTGCGGATCAACCGCGCGGATATACCAAAGGCGCGTGACGAGCACGCCGCGTTTCACGCCCTTGATAAGTTCATCGAGACCGGCACTGCCGCCCGCCATGATAAAGCGACCACCTGCGGGCGGAGTGCCGTCGCCCTTGCCATGCTTGCGCGCCCAGTAGCGTGAATAGGCGAGGTTCGCCACCACACCGTCTTTGATCCAATCGGTGCGCGCGCGGGCACGACCGTCGCCGGCCCACTGGTCGCCGGGAATTTCAGAATTCATCGGGTCTGAGTAGAGTTGCACGCGTTCATCCACGAGCTTCTCGCCGATTCGCGTCGAGCCGCCGGGCTTACTGAGGAAGCTGCGACCTTCATCGGCCTGACGGGCGTCCATCGAGGAAACCATGAGACGCACAAGGTCGATGCCGGCGGCGGGCTCAAGAATGACGGTGTATTTACCAGGCTCGATCGCCCGGGCTTCGCTCGAAAGCGCGGCCTTACGCGCAGCGATGGTCGTCACTGCGGCGGTATCGAGCTTGGCGGCGTCGTTGAAATCGCAGAGGCCGTAGCCGGAGCCTTTACCATCCGCGGTGCGCGTCGTGACCGAGAAATTCACGTCGGTCTGGCGCTGATAGCCGGCGAGGCCGCGGGTATTGGCGACAGCGGAGAAATTCGTGCTGTCCTCCAAAAATCCGGCTCCGGTCATGCCCTGATCGCGGCAGACCTTGACGCTCGCGGCGGCGGCATTTGCGCGGTCGTCGGGCGTGAGCTTCGCCGTGGCTTCGACGTAGCTGGCGGGCTCGAGGAATTTCTGCGGGCCTACGAACTCGACATACTCGGGATTCTCCGGGGCGAGCCGCGTAAGTTCTTCGGCACGGCGCACCACTTTCTCCAGCGAGGCGTCGTCGAATTCGTTGATCGTCGCCGTGCCGGTCTTTTTTCCGAAACTGGATTGGATCGCGAGGCTGAGCGTATCGGCGGCGCCACTCGTGGAGACCGTGTTGCGCGCAAAGCGAAGGTTGCCGGTGTGTCCGCCGGAGAGGCTGGCCTCGCACTCGTCGGCTTTGGACAGCGCGAGGACTTTTTTGAGGAGGGTCGAGGCTTCGGATGTGGTGAGTAGAGCCATGGGATAATTTTTCTAGGTGGCACG
>JANXLP010000245.1 GCA_025355125.1 Opitutaceae bacterium
AAGTCGCGAGCAAGCTCGCTCCCACAAAAACGAGCCCCGAGCTCTCCCCATGTGGGAGCGAGCTTGCTCGCGACTCCGAAACCGCAGCCCATGCCCCGCCTCAATCGGACTGATCGCGTTTCCGTTCCCCCGCACATCTCGCCTTCCCCACCGCGGCGACCTCACTCTTCACCACCCCGCGTGAAACGCCCCGCCTCGCCTAATCTCCTCCGTCTCCTTCCTCTCATCGTCGTGCTCTTCCTCGCGTGCGCCGCACCCCTCCGCGCCCACGATACCTACGAGGTCACGATGACCGCCACTATCCGCCCCGCGACGATGGACCTCGTGCTCACCTTCGCCGGTGCCACCGCCCTGCGCCTCACCGACGCCCCACCGCTCCGCGCCCCGCTCACCCCCGAGCACTTCGCCGCCCTCCGCCCCAAACTCACCGCCGCCGCCTCCGAACTCTTCGCGCTCACCTCCGCCCAAAAAACCCTCGCCCTCCGCACCACCGCCCTTCGCCTCACCGAAGAAAACGACATCGAGTTTACCCTCACCTACCCGCGCCCCGCCGCCGGCCCGCTTCAGTTTCGCCCCGCTTTTCTCGCGCGTCTCGGCGAAGGCTACGGCGGCCTCCTCGAAGTCGCCGACACCGCCGGCCACCACCTCGGCTGGGAAATGATCCTCTCCGAAAAAGACGCCCCCACCGTCACCGTCCCACCCGCGCCCGCCCCATGATCTCGTTTCGCTTTCGCCCCGGACTTCTCCCCGGCCGGCTCGTCCTCCCCAGTCTCGTCCTCGCCCTCGCTCTCGCCTTTCTCCTCGCAACTCCCACGACCGCCCTCGCCCAGCGCCAGATGGAAAACCTCGGCCGCGGCGTCGTCGCGATCAACCAAGGCTCGGGCAAAATCTACGTGAGCTGGCGCCTCCTCGGCACCGACTCGGACGAACTCACCTTCAACCTCTATCGCACCAACGGCCCCGCCGGCACCACTACCGCCGCCCCCGTCCGCCTCAACGTCACGCCACTCCTCGCCACCACCGACTTCATCGACACCACCGCCGACCTCGCCCAACCCGTTTCCTACTTCGTCCGCCCCGTCATCGCCGGCACCGAGCAACCCGCCAGCGCCGCCTTCACCCTTCCCGCCGGCGCCCCCGTCCGCCCCTACCTTTCGATCCCCCTCACGCCTCCGCCCGACGGCGTCACGCCCGACAACATCGGCTACACCTACTCCGCCAACGACACGTCCGTCGGCGATCTCGACGGCGACGGCGAATACGAACTCATCGTCAAATGGGACCCGTCCAACTCCAAGGACAACTCCCAGTCCGGCTACACCGGCAACGTCTTCCTCGACGCCTACAAGCTCGACGGCACCCGCCTCTGGCGCATCGACCTCGGCCGCAATATCCGCGCCGGCGCCCACTACACCCAGTTCATGGTTTACGACCTCGACGGCGACGGCCGCGCCGAACTCGCCTGCAAAACCGCCGATGCCACCATCGACGGCAAGAGCGTCGTCATCGGCAACCCCACCGCCGACTTCCGCAACTCCGCCGGCTACGTCCTCACCGGCCCCGAGTTTTTCACCATCTTCGACGGCCTCACCGGCGCCGCTCTCGCCACCACCAACTACCTCCCCGCCCGCAGCAACGACCCCACGAGCGCCAACGTCTCCGCCTGGGGCGACAACTACGGCAACCGCGTCGATCGCTTCCTCGCCGGCGTCGCCTACCTCGACGGCACCCGCCCCAGCCTCGTCATGTGCCGCGGCTACTACACCCGCGCCGTCCTCGTCGCCTGGGATTGGCGCGACGGCCAGCTCACCCGCCGCTGGACCTTCGACAGCGACGACGGCACCCCCGGCAACTCCGCCTACCGCGGCCAGGGCGCGCACAGTCTCACCATCGGCGACGTGGACGCCGACGGCCGCGACGAGATCATCTACGGTGCCGCCGCCATCGACGACAACGGCAAGGCCCTCTACACGACCCGCCTCGGTCACGGCGACGCTCTCCACCTCTCCGACATGGACCCCGACCGTCCCGGTCAGGAGGTCTGGATGATCCACGAAGAACCCGCCAGCTACGGTCCCACCGGCCTCGAACTCCGCGACGCCCGCACCGGCGCCCTCCTCCTGGGCGTCGATGGCCAAGGCGCCGATGTCGGCCGTGGCGTCGCCTACGACATCGACCCCCGCCACCGCGGCTACGAAGTCTGGGGCTCCCGCGGCGGCCTCTACTCCGCCAAGGGCAACCTCATCACCAGCTCCCGCCCCAGCCAGATGAACTTCGCCGTCTGGTGGGATGCCGACCTCCTCCGCGAAACCCTCGACGGCACCACCATCTCGAAATGGAACTGGCTCACCAACACCAGCACCACCCTCCTCTCCGCCACCGGCGCCGCCTCCAACAACTCCACCAAAGCCACGCCCAATCTCTCCGCCGATCTCCTCGGCGACTGGCGCGAAGAAGTCGTCCTCCGCTCCACCGACAGCCGCGAACTCCGCATCTATACCACCACGATTCCCGCGACCAACCGCCTCTACACCCTCATGCACGACGCGCAGTATCGCACCGCGATCGCCTGGCAAAACACCGCCTACAACCAGCCGCCCCACCCCAGCTTCTTCCTCGGCGACGGCATGGACCGCCCGCCTACGCCCCTCATCCGCACCACCCCGCGGCCCGGCCGCCTCACCAACCTCTCCGTCCGCACCACCGCCGGCACCGGCGACGAAACCCTCATCGTCGGCTTCTCCGTCGCCGGCACCGGCCGCCAGACTGTCCTCGTGCGCGGCGTCGGCCCCACGCTCGCGCAGTTCGGCGTCGTCGGCGCCATGCCCGACCCGCAGCTTAACCTCTTCGCCGGCTCCACGCTCCTCGGCACCAACAACGACTGGTCCGCCGACACCACCGCCGACCAAATCTCCACCGCCGCTACCGGCGTCGGGGCCTTCCCGCTCCCTCGCTCCAGCCGCGACTCCGCGCTCCTCCCCTCCCTCGCGCCCGGCGGCTACACCTCGCAGATCACCGCCGCCACCGGCGCCCGCGGCGTCGCCCTCGTCGAACTCTACGCGTCCGGCGCGCCCGGCGCAGTCCGCCTCGCCAACGCCTCCGCCCGCGCCCGCGCCGGCTCGGGCGACGAAACCCTCATCGCCGGCTTCAACCTCGAAGGCACGACCGGTCGCCCGGTTCTCATCCGCGTCGTCGGCCCCGGCCTCGCGCAATTCGGCGTCGGCGGCACCCTCGCCGACCCGCAGCTCACGCTCTTCCGCGGCACCACCCGCCTCGCCGGCAACGACGACTGGGAAAAAGACTCCGGCGCCACCCCCGCCGCCTTCACCAACCTCGGCGCCTTCCCGTTGCCCAATGGCTCCAAAGACGCCGCCCTCCTGCTCAACCTCCTTCCCGGTGCCTACACCGTCCACGCCACCGGCGCAGCCGGCACCACCGGCATCGTCCTCATCGAAATCTACGACGCCGGCGAACCCTGATTCTCCGGACTCCGAAATGTAGGCGGGGTGCAGTCAACTTGCCGCCCGCGGCGTCGCACGGCGGACGCAGCTATTTTGTTAAAAATAAAAAGAGCGGCATGACTCTGATTACTCGAATAATCGACGGCACTAGCAGCGGTGTTGCGCTGGCAAAGAGCGCTGTCGTTGTTCGGGCCGCCTCCTCTTGAGGCGTCGGTTTCCATTGATGTGTATCGTTCACCTCGAATTTTCCATCGTTGGGCTCACCCAAGACATTCGTGTGCGCATGAAATCGTCACCCTTCGGCTTCATTTACCGCTTGCCCGTGCGCACCGCCGGGACGGATTTCAATGGCAATGAGTAACACCAATCCTTGGCCGTCCTCTGGTTCCGTCGGTATCGGCACGGCGACGCCGCTCGATACGCTTCACGTAGTTGGAAATCTCCGCATCGATACTCCTCCCGACGGGCAGTCGATCCGGCTTTTGGGCCGGTCAACGGATAGTTTCTCCCAATTCGCCTTCTACACGAACAGCGGTGCGGCCTTCACCGGTTTGCTGCAGTTTCACGGGGACGGGACCATCGCATTCGTGAATACGGCCACATTGATCGAGCGCATGCGAATTCAACCCAGCGGAACAGTGGGCATCGGCATAACGCCGACCGGTTTTGCGCGGCTGGACGTCGATGGCTACATCAGTTCGGTCAATGCGACCGCCCCTTATCTCCAGCTTTACGCGACGGCGGGAGCGACTGGGCAGAAATTTTGGCGGATGGGCATCAGCGGGGGCAATCTGGTGTTTGAGCAGGTGAACGACAGCTATACAACGCCGACGGAGCGAATGAGGGTCGATCACAGCGGCAATGTCGGTATCGGAACGAACGCGCCGATTCGGATACTTCAACTTACGACGGTGGATGGAGCGGAATTCATTCTCGAGGGAGCCAATGGGCAGGCGAACTACCGGAAGTGGAATTTTTACGTCGGAGGAGCGTCCGGTCAGCCGAAGGCGTTGTTTCTGCGCATTCTTAAAGACGACGGCAGCGCTTCTACCATTGATGTGATGGCGTGGGCCCCGGACGGGAAGACCGGGATTGGCACGAACTCGCCCGACGCCAAGCTCCACGTCGCAGGCGATACGCACGTTGAAGGTGGCCAGCGGGTGAAGGTCACCGCGCACACCTCGGGCAGTCTGACGCTTGACGCCTCGCACTATGCGGTGGTCGCGAACTCCTCGGGCGCGCTCACCGTCAACCTGCCGGCGGCGGCGTCTCATTCCGGGCGCACCTATATCATAAAGAATAAAGGGACCGGCCTGACTCTGATTGCCGGGACCATCGACGGGGGCGGCAGCGGGCTCACACTGGCGAAGAATGAATCGGCTACATTGCTGTCCGACGGCGCGGGTTGGTTTATCATCTGAAATTATATAAATCGAAAACAACTGCTTATTTTTTAATATGTCCTATCTAAAGCCTCTCGCGGTCGAAAATATTGATGCGCTTAGAAATCTTACCGGAGTGCCGGATAAGCAATTGGTCACACTCGGCGGCTATTTTAATCCAGGTGACGGCGGCGGCGGAGACTTTGTATGGTTAGCTATAACCCCACCACTTACCGATAACGGAGGAACAGTCATAGTGCCTGGAGGAAACGTGGGCACTATAGGCACATCCGGTGCATTTCACCGGATTGGCCCAGGCACTCGAGATGCTCTTGTGGCAGCGAATCAACTAGATGTGCGCTGGTTTGGTGCTATCCCCAATGAGAATGATGCGACGCCTGGATTCTATCTCGCTTATCAAGCCCTCTACTTAGCAGGGGCACAACAAATTGGCTGTCTATATGCTCCCGCTGGCCACTATCGCTTTGCCACGAAGCTGGTTTTAAATGGCTATGAATATGCGAGTTTTACCTTAAAGGGAGACGGACCTGGAGCGACGGTTTTCCAGTATTCAATGCTCGGGGTGGACACGTGCATGATCGAAGTAAAATATTGGACCAACGGCGCTTGCCTCCAAGATTTCAGCATTAAATGGACCGATGTTTCTGGGATTATAAATAATCCCTCGGTGCTCTGGGTGCATGACAATACCTATTTATCTCTACTTAACATCAAAGGTGTGGACTTGGTGTCGTCGGATTTGACCGGCGGAGCACTACGTTGCACAGACAATACTAGCTTAACTGTCGAAGGAGTTTTGTTTGCTGGGGGTAGCGCTAAGGGCACGCAGTTCTTTTGGGAAAGCGGCTCCGGATTAGTTGCGAATTGCACATTTCTTACCGCGAACGGCACGTTTCCCTGCTGGCGCATGCCAGATTGTAATTCCATCGAGGTAAGTAATTGCTTTTTCCAAGGGGGCGGTCCGTGGAAAACCTTCGCGGGCGCAACCGTCACTTCAACCAGTGCGAATTTCACAATCACGAAAAACGGACACGGATTTGCCGCGGGGGATTATCTCCTGCTGGATGGCGCAAGTCACGCCGGTTACAATACATGGTGGCGTGCGGCATCAGTCACAGCGACAACCATCACGGTTTCATCTGCACTCAACCTCGGTTCGGATACCGTTACACTTTCAACATTGTGGTCATGCGCTTATCTCGGCGGGGCAGGAAGAAATGTTACCGAGTCAATGGTGACTCACTGCCTTTTCAACTCGGGAGGTGGCGTGGGTGTTGGCGTGAACACAGTTGCTGCTGGCGCTATCCAAGCGGGTTTCGGATATACTATTGAGACCTCAGGCACGACCAACTTTACGCTGATAGGAGCTTCGACAAATGATGTAGGCGACAAATTTATAGCCACCGGCGCAGGTTCTGGCACAGGCACCGTCCGCCAACTTATCGGCGGGTCAGTCGGACTGTATTTGGACGCTCATCGAAACAACGGCATTGGCGAAATCACCATAGCAGATTCACTCTTCGACTACGGCTACTGCGCAGTCTTCATGCATGGAAAGACCAACCATGACCCGGGTTCTTCATGTTCTCTGATCACTCTGAATAACTGTCGTCCTAACGGAGGCCCCCGCGACAACTTCGGCTGCTTCCGATTGGAGGGAGTGACGACCGTCTCTATCGACGGCCCGCGTATGTATCCGGGTTCTGGTTCGCCAAAGCCTGGCACTGGCAAAATCTTTAATTCCATCGTCATCTCGGACGGTGGCCAAACTTACTACACGGAAGATATTGCTATCACCGGAGGCGTTTTGACCCATAAGAATTCGTCGGCGTTATATAGTGGCGCTGCACGCATCAATGCAGTGCAGTTTGATGGAGTTAATGTTAAAAACGTCAGAGTCACGGGCTGTGGTGCCGACCTCAGTTCGGCGAACGCTTTCGGCTGCCAACTCATTAATGGCTCTGTGCGGTCCAACGATCTACGGGTGGATTTTTGGACTCATGGTTATGCGACGGTTTATCCTTCTGCCAACCAATCCATCCCGTCAGGGGCAGGCACCTACCTCACCCAATTCGACACGTTGGTGCATGACGACTTTGGGATGTGGTCATCGGGTGCTCAGGACAGACTGACCGTGAACCAAGCGTATGCACGAGTGCGCTGCACAGTGAATGTGACTTGGGCTGGCGCGCCACTCAACAATCTCGTGCAAATCGTCCAGCAGCCAGCCAGCCTCGTCGTCGCCTCGTTCCAAGGGGCATCCTCCGGCAACGCCTACTGCAATCTCTCGACTCCTCCGGTGACGGTGATTCCGGGCGATTATTTTCAGGTCTTGGTCACACAGTCGTCGGGAGTCAGCGTAGCTGTTCTCGGTAATAGAATTTTAACCAACCTCACGTTGGAGATTTTGGAATGACGCGTGCATTTTTTGAAACCTCACGCAATCTGGAGTTTAAGTTTGGTTTCCTTTGATGTGTCTATTTTTTTGAAACCAATAGTGGGTTTAGCCATCCCGATTGTTACTAAATATACCTTCCCATGTTTTTTCCTCAAAAATCAGTCCCGCGGATCACGTCGTTGCTGGTATTTGTCGAAAAGCTGTTCCGGAGAATGGGAAACCAACCTACTCCGCTATTGCGGCTCTTTAGGTTAGCGGTTGTAGTCGGAAATATTGCCGTATTTGCCACGGCCTCGCTCGGGCAAATTGGACCAACGGAGGGCACGCCTCCGACGTCGTGGAACGGCTATCTAGTCGCTTCCGAACCTATATTCGCTCCCTCCACCACCGCGCCTGTTTTTGGAACCTCTACGGCGCCAACGGCACCCGCGGAGGTTGCTGCCACGTTGCCTGCGCTGCCGGTGGGCGCCACGACCAAGCCGGTTGCAAACGGTGAAATCGATATAGCCGGTAATGTCTATCAGCTCCTCCTTGTTAGTAATAGCAATACGCCGCTTTCTGCGGTCATTTCCAAGACGACGCCTAATGGGGCGATTAGCTATATAGCCCTACCATACCCCTTTAGCCCAAGCGCGTTCACGCGAAGCAATACCGCATTTTATTTCACATTCGGCGGCACTGTCTTTGTCCCGATTTACCGTTTGAATCGCGACGGATCAGTAACGCAGGTAATTGATGGTCCTTCGACTTTCGCCACGGAGGGTAACCCTCGGCCATCTATCGACTCGAATGATACTGTGACCTACACAGTCCGCCTGCCCTCACGATCTGCGGGCAATGCCGACGCTCGTAACATCCTCGCCGCCGTCGGCACCGTGCCCTACCTCCATCCGGGGTTGCCCAGCTCCACTCCGCTTCCATTCGCAGCGAGTCCGACGCTCAGCCTGAGCACGAACGTTTATTCTTCGCTGCCGATCAGCTATCAATGGAGCTACAACGGCGCGGCCATCAGCGGGGCCAACCAGACCAGCTATAGCGGGCCTTTCCTCGGCACCGGAACGTATGCGCTGCTTGCCACCACCGCCGGCGGCACGGTGAGCACGAGCACGCAGGTGCAATTCACGGTGGCGGGAGTCACGGTCGGTGCCCGGCCGACGTTTCTTACCCAGCCGGTCAGCGCCAGCGCCGTCTTCCCATCGCCGCTCACTTTGCGGGCTACGGCGGCGGCGACATCGCCGGTGAGCCTGCAATGGGTGCTCGATGGTGTCCCGATCTCGGGGGCCAACACGACGACGCCCTCGGCCGTAAACTACGGTGCCTACGACACCACGTTTGCCGCCACCCAGCCGGGAATTTATACAGTCATCGCGACGACGGCCGGACCCGATGGGGGTGCGGTCACGAGCAGCGGGGCGACGGTCAACGTATTGACCTCGACGGGCGTGACCGTGCTGCCGTCGCCCAA
>JANXLP010000307.1 GCA_025355125.1 Opitutaceae bacterium
TTCGTGACGCGCCTCGGCTTCGGCGGCATGCCGTTTTTGCTGCCGCTGCTCCTCCAGATCGGCCTCGGCTACGCACCGTGGCTCGCCGGTCTGCTCACCATGCCGCAGGCCCTCGCCGCCATCACCATGAAGATCGCCAGCAAACCCGTCATGGCCCGCTTCGGTCACCGCAATATTCTCATTTGGAACACCGTCCTCCTCGGCCTCGTCATCATGGGCTTCACCCTGATCGGCCCGGGCGCCCCCATCTGGCACATTCTCCTCCTCGGCTTCACCCTCGGCTTCCTCGCCTCACTCCAATTCACCGCGATGAACTCCCTCGTTTACGCCGACATCCCCGACCGCGACGCCAGCAAGGCCAGCAGCCTCGCCAGCACCGGCCAGCAGATGTCGCTCAGCTTTGGCGTCGCCTTCGCCTCCTTACTCGCCGAGTTTTTCCTCGGCCACGTGGACCAGACCAACCCCGCCCAAACCGTCCCCGCCCTCCATCGCGCCTATTTTACGATGGGCCTGCTCACAATCCTTTCCTCGTTCCTCTTTCGCGGCCTCCGCGCCAACGACGGCAACAACATGAGCAACCGCCCCATTAGTCCCGAGCCCGCCTAACACGCACCATTAGCCGCGAGCCCGCCCAACACGCGCTACGCGCACGCATTTCGCTTTCCCTTCCGCCGGGTTTTGCGAGGCTCGCGGCCTCATGCGCCTCTTCAAACTGCCGCTTGTTCTTGCGAGCCTCACCCTTGCTTTCGCCGCCACCCCGTTCCTCAACGCCGCCGACACTCCGGCCAAAAAAACCGTCGAGAAAGCCGACGACCTTCCGCGCCACACCTACGCGCTCCCCAATGCGCCCTCCGCCGTCGTGCAGGACGAGGCCGCCATCACCGCGCTCGCCGCCGCCGTGAAGAAAAACATTTTGGCCGACCTCGCCGCCTACGACATTAAAGACCGCACCGCTCTCCAACGCTACAAGGGCACGCTGCTCACCCTCGCCCTTCTTGAGCGCGACATCCCCACCGCCCGCGCCCTCATCACCGAACTGCGCGCCCTCGAGGAAAAGCCCGCCCTCAAACTCACCACCGGCCTCGTCGCCGAGGCGTGGACCACCGCTACCCTTAAGCGCATCGATCCTTCCGCCTTCCCCCGCGTCCTTCAGGCCGATCTCTCCGCCGCCGTCTCCCGCCTGCCCTGGGACGTCGTGCAGGACAGCATCAAGGAACTGAAGTCCGGCTACGAAATCCGCAGCGAGGCGCTCCTCCTCGGCATCGTCAAAGAGCAGCTCGATCCCGCCGCCGCCAAGACCGGCGAGATCTCCGGCGACCTCGCGAGCCAGCTTCTCGGCATGCGCAACCAGCTCGTCACCTACCTGCCCTACAAAAAAGAAATCGTCACCGCCTTGGCCGAAATCGTCGCCAGCCACAAAACCGTCAAGCCCGACCGCTGGACTCCCACCCTCGTCAACCTCGCCGCCAACTCCACCGCCACCCCGGTCGTCATCGGCATCTGGGATAGCGGCATGGACGTCGCCGTTTATAAAAATAATCTTTACACCGATAAAACCGGCGCCCACGGCCTCGCCTTCGACCTCCACGCCAACCCGGTTCCCGAGCTGCTCTTCCCGCTCGACGCCCTCAAGGCCCCGCTCCCCGAGATGATTGGCCGACTCAAAGGCTTCAGCGATCTCAAGGTTTCCCTCGACACCCCCGAAGCCGCCGACCTCAAGAAATTCATGAGCGGCCTGAAGCCCGACCAGATCAAGGCCACCATCGAGGATCTCAACATCGCCGGCAACTGGTCGCACGGCTCCCACGTCACCGGCATCGCCGTCGCCGGCAATCCCTTCGCCCGCGCTATGGCCGCCCGCATCACCTTCGATTACCGCATGGTGCCCGAAATCCCCACCGTCGAACAGGCCCGCAAAGACGGCGCCGCCGCCCGCGCCACCGTCGAAGCCTTCAAGGCCGCCGGCGTCCGCGTCGTCAACATGAGCTGGGGCGGGTCGCTCCGCGACGTCGAGGAAGCCCTCGAAGCCAACGGCGTGAGTAACTCCGATGAACGCAAGAAACGCGCCCGCGAGATTTTCGACATCAGCCACGCCGATCTCTTCAACGCCCTGAAGAACGCGCCCGAAATTCTCTTCGTCGCCGCCACCGGCAACAGCGACAACAACGTGAAGTTCGACGAATTCATCCCGTCGTCCTTCCAGCTGCCTAACATGATCACCGTCGGCGCCGTCGATCAGGCCGGCGAGGAAACCTCGTTCTCCAGCTTCGGTCCGATGGTCAACGTCCACGCCAACGGCTACGAAGTCCCCAGCCGCATCCCCGGCGGCACCGAGCTGAACTTCAGCGGCACCTCGATGGCCGCGCCGCAGGTCACCAACCTCGCCGCGAAACTCTTCGCCCTCGACCCCAAGCTCACGCCCGAGAAAGCCAAAGCCCTCATCCTCGCCGGCTGCCAGCAAACCGGCCGCGTGAATCTCGTGAATCCCGCCAAGACCCTCGCGCTCCTGAAACCTGCCGCGAAGTAAGTGCCCGTGGTGGGCCGCGCACTCCGCGCGCGGCCACTACGCTCAAGCCCGACCACGTCCACATCCAACCGTAGGGCGCGGTCTCCGACCCGCCCTCCAAGCCCCGTCATTGCGAGGAGCGCAGCGACGCGGCAATCCCGTTCGCTCCTCTCGCGCCCCGACCGCCACCCTCGCCACACACCTCCGTGTTGGGCCGGCGCTCGCCGCCGTGCCGCCCTCGCGCGTCACCGCCGTCTCTGCTCGCTTTTTTCACTGAAGCCCACGGCTCCCCACGTTCCCACAGAAGCCTCTTACCAGCCTCCTCGTGCTCACTTGTGATCCCACGGCAGCTTCACGACGAGCTTTTGATGTTTCCACACGTGAAACACGTCGAACATTTTTCCGGGATTCAAAATCCCCTTCGGATCAAGCGCCGCCTTCACCGCCTGCATCGCGCGCACCTGCGCCGGCGAGTGCTGAATCCTTAAAAACGGCGTCTTCGCCAATCCGATCCCGTGCTCGCCGGAGATCGCTCCACCGAGCGCGACGACCGTTTCCATGAGCAACTGCACGGCCTTCTCCGCCGCGCGCGTCTCCTTCTTATCCGCGCGGTGATACATGATGTTCACGTGCAGGTTCCCATCCGCCAAATGCCCAAACGTCGGCACATGCAGCCCGCTCTCGCGTTTTAGTTTTTTCAAAAACTCCGCGAACTTCACGTAACTCCGCATCGGGATCACAATATCCTCGTTGAGCTTTGCATCGCCCAATTCGAACATCGCCCCCGAACATTTCCGACGCACCGCCCAGAGTTGCTCCGCTTCCTCGCGATTCGCCGCCACCCGGTGCGCCGTCGCGTGCGCCGCCGCCCACGCCAGCACCGCCGCACTCTGCTCCTGCACCTCCGATTTCGACCCCGCCAGTTCCAGCAAGATCACCGGCCGCCCCGCCTGCCCTTCAAAGACACTCTGCTTCGTCGCGCGCTCCGCGCACAGCACGCTCTCGCGATCAAGAAACTCGCAGATCGCCGGCTGCACGCGCGACCGAAACAGCGCCAACGCCGCCTGCAACGCGCGCGCCTCGTCGGGAAACGATGTGAGCAAGGTCCAGCGCTCGGCGGGCAATGGAATCAGTTTCAGCACCGCGCCCGTCACCACACCGAGCATCCCTTCGCTGCCGATCCAGAGATCGCGCATGTTAAACCCCGCCGAGAATTTCTTCGTCGCCGTGCCCCACTCCACATATTCGCCCGTCGGCAAAAACCCGCGCAGCGCCACGATGAAATCCCGCGTCACGCCATATTTCCCGCCATGCATCCCGCCGGCATTGCACGCGATATTCCCACCGATCGTGCAGTATTCTTTCGACGACGGATCGGGCGGATAAAACCAGCCCTTCGCCTCCGCCGCGCGCTGAATGTTGGCGACATTCGCGCCGCACTGCACGTGCGCCATACCGGCGTCCTCGTTGATCTCGATTTTATTGAGGCTCATCATGTCGATAACCCATCCGCCCCGCAGCGGCGCCGCCGCCCCGGTCAGCGTCGTCCCGCGTCCGCGGGTCGTGACCGGCACGCCGTGCTTATTCGCCAGCGTCAGCACGACCCCAATGTCCGCCTCCTTCGCCGGGAAAATCACCGCCTCCGGCAGAAACGGGAGCTTGCTGCTGTCGTAGGACGCCGCCGCGCACGCCGCGGCATCCGTCCGCACCACCTTCGCGCCGAGCTTCCGCTGCAGCGCCGCCGTGACCTTCGGGAAAGTTTTCATCGCTGTGATTCCGCCAGCCAAAGCACGCCGCGTGCGCGGGCAATGTCTTTAGCGCGCCTCCCATTGAACCTTTTTCACTTTTCTCCATTCCACTTTGGGTAGCTCCCCGTGGTCTCCTCCGAACCCCATCTCATCGCCTCCGCCCGCAACCATGCGCCCGCCGCCTGGGATACCTTGCTCCAGCGGCACCAGCTGCCGCTCTACACCTACGTCGCCGAGCTCCTCCGCGACGACACCGCCGCGCTCGATGTCGTCCAGGAAACCTTCGCCGCCGCCGTCCGCTACATCGCAAGCCTGCGCGACGACGCGAAATTCGCCTCGTGGCTCTTCGGCATCGCCCACCAAAAATGCGTCCAACACTGGCGGCGCACCCGCCGCGACGACGCCCTCTTCTCGCCCACCCCAGAAGAGAATTCGCCCGCCGACTGGCCCGACCCCGACGCCCCCGATCCGCGCCGGCAACTCATCCGCCGCGAAGAAGCCGAGGCCTTCTTCGCCCTCGTCGAACAACTCCCGCCCGCCCAACGCTCCGCCCTGCTGCTCCACGTGCTCGAAGATTTTTCCCTCGAAGAAATCGCCTCCATCACCGCCGTCCCGCTCGGCACCGTCAAATCCCGCCTGCACCACGCCAAGCGCGCCCTGCGCCGGCTCGTGGAGACCTCGCCATGAATGAACCCATCACTCCCCGCGACCACCTGCTGAATCGCCACGCCGCCGCCCGCCTGCAGCTCGATGCCCTCCGCCTCGCCGCGCTCCCCGCACCGCCCTTTTCCTGGCACCAGTTCGCCGCCGAACTCTTCCGCCCGCACCGCCACATCTGGCAGCTGATCGGGTGCGTGTGGCTGGGCTTGCTCGCTTGGAACTTCACCTTCGCCCGCACCCACGCCTCCGCCCCCGTCGCGCCGCCGCCACCCGAAGCCATCGCCGCCTGGCTCACCCAATTCAAAGCCCATGCACCCCTCGCCCAAATTGATCCGCGTCCTTAGACGCGTGCTCCTCGCCCTCGTCGGCGCCGCCACGCTGCTCGCCCTCTTCGTCACCGTCGAAAATTGGCGCGGCGACCGCGCGTGGGCCGCCCTCGAACGCGAGATGCGCGCCCGCGGCGAACGTATCCATTTTTCCGAATTCGCGCCCCCGCCCGTGCCCGACGCGCAAAACTTCTTCGCCGCCCCCCTCCTCGCCGAAACGATTTTTGTCCGCCCCGCTGCTCTTTCGCAAAAAAAACGCCCCGCGCGCGCCCCATTTCGCGGCATCCCATATTTCCCCGACACCGAGGGCGCGCCCCCCGATTTCATCGCCCTGCGCGCACAGATGCAAAAGAACGACTTACTAAAAGCCCCTTTTACCGACTCTCCGGCCCTCGACATCCTGAACTCGCTCGAACCCGCAAAACCCCTCCTCGACGAGCTGCGCACCGCCGCTCGCACGCGTCCCCAAGCGAGGGTCGCCCGCAACCCCCAACCCACTTTCAGTGTCGTGTGGCTGGACGCCGACAGCACCGTCAACCTCGGCCACACTCTCGCCGGGCGCGCCCGCGCCGAGATCGCCCTCGGCCAGATCGCCGACGCCCATGCCGACATCTTCGCCCTCCAGCGTTACGCTAACGGCCTCACCGCCTACCCCGCCAACCTGCTCGAATTCCTCATCGGCCTTCACATCCAAAATTCCGCTCAACGCGCCATCGCCGACGGCATCCAACGCCGCGTCTGGACCGATGCACAGCTGGCCGAATTTCAAAATCAGTTGGCCGAGTTCCATCCCCTCGCCGCCTTCCGCGAGGGCCTGCTCACCGAGCGCGCCGTCGCCTTCTCCGTCATCGACTC
>JANXLP010000319.1 GCA_025355125.1 Opitutaceae bacterium
CGCAGGGCATCCAGATGGTCTGCCGAGGGTGTCTGATCTTGATCGTTGATTATCACTCGCGCTTCAAAATCGTCCCGACCGCGCAGCAGGCGCACATCGTTCACCGCGAAAGCAATGCTGGTAGCGAGATCACGGGTGAGCACGTTGGCGGGATGGAGCACAGACTCCGGGCGACCTTTCATGGCAGGCAGCGCGAAGACGAAGTGATGATCGAAGCCGCTACGGCCCGAGAATTTCACGCCGCGAATATAGGGGATGTGCGATTCTGTAAGGAAACGCGCCACGTCTTCCTCGAAAAAAGACAAGACCTGAGCTTGCCCCATCACAGCGAGATCATGGACGGCGAGAATGGCCTGGAGCAGACTGTGTTTGCGCTGCGGGAAATCACTCGGACTGGCCGTGATCACAATTTCACGGTCTTCCAGCTTTACGCCAAAGCCGTTGAGAATCTGTTGAAGCTGGGCCTCGCGTTTTGGGGTGTTGATTTCCAAGCCGAGATCTTGCAGGTCGGCCAGAGTGTAACCGTCGTCGCTCAGGCGGATGCGTTCGTCGGCGAGTGTTTCGACGAAAATTTGAATCTCATCGTTGTGAGGATCGAGAAACGGGGTGTTGATGATTACGTGGGCCTCCCCGGGTTCGACGGAATAGCCCTCGCGAAGCCAACGCAGGTAGTCGTCAACGAGACGCTTGGTGGTGGTTGTGAGCATAGCTTTTCAGATTCCGTCTTGTATGATTGGAGTTTGGCCTACGTTACAAAAGGCCAGAAACGCCAGCAGCCACGAAATATGAGATACATCCGTTGGCATGGCAAATCCGGCGACTTCATTGGGGTAAAACGCCACCCGGTCGCCGAATCCTTCGCGATAGATATGAAAGTGATGACCGACGAGTCGTTCACCTGGGCGATGGGGCGAGCTGGGAGGGTTGCGATGCGAGCGACCATCCAAGTCTAACCGGGCCAGCACACATACTTTATGTGCTCGAGTCTGATATTTGAGCCGGACTCTCTTTTTGAGACCTCTTTCCAGGTCGAGTAGGAAACGGTCGTGGCCGTCCAGTGACAGCAGCGTATACTCCAAGTCAAAAGAGAGCTGGCGAGGGAGTTCTATGAGAGTGACGCCAGTCTCAAATTTTTTGGGTAGGATGAGAAGATGATCGGCTTCCGCCTGGCTGATACTCATGGTTTTTCGTGGGCTTGGCAGCGTAGTCGATAAAGGGCTTAGCTTCTTCAACAGTGTAATGGTGAGCGGCATCGGCCTCGGCTTGAGTCATGCCTTTGATAGTGGTTTTACGGAGGCGCTTGGGCTTGGCGCTCGGGGCGAGGGGGGCGGTGAGCTGTTCGTAGAGGGTGAAGAGGTGTTCGACGCGTTCGCGGTCGCTGGCGAAGGGTTTGGCGCGGTAGCAGCGGTCCACCGCGCGGTCGAGGTCGGCGTGGGTCTTGGCCAGCGCGGGTGGCATGGCCAGCGGGTCGTAGAGATCGGCCAGCGTCGCTTGCGGGAATTTCGCCCGCGCATCCAACACCGCTTGCGCGCAGGCCGCGACCTCCGCGCGTTGCTTGTCGGTCGCGGTCGTGGGCCAGGGGTAGTTGTTGTAAACGGCAGGAGAGTAGCTCGGGTCGCTTTTCATTCGTCCGCCGACAACGCGCACCCAAGCCATGTGTATCGCCGAGGACAGCATGCCGAAGTGCCAGACGGTGCCGCCGACGATCATCTGGAGTTTGTTGCTGCCGACGACTTCGGGGCCGAGGAAGCCGATCGGGATGTAGCGTCGGGTCTCGGACGAAACTTCGGGCACGGCGAGGTAGGCGGTGTTAGGCTGCCGGTCTTGGGTGAAGAGCGTCGGTTTGTTGGCGAAGACTTGGACGCTCTTCGTGGGGCTTTTGAGGCGGCTTTCGCGCACGCTCTCGACACGAGCGAGGACTTGCGGGCAACGACGGAGCTGGGCCGGGTCGGCGTCCTTTAGCCAGAGGCACCAACGGTCGCCGCCGTTGATGAGTTCTTCGCCGCCGATGTAGCGGCGCAGCCAAGTGGCGGCTTCGGGTTCGCTCGCAACCAAGGCGTCGCGCTCGGTCTGCGTGAGGATGAGGTGCCCGCCGTCGGTGGGTTGGCTGCCCTTTTTCATCGGCGGAAAGCCGGGGCGCGGGTCGGTGCGCGAAGGCAGGACGAGGTCGGGACCGGCGATGAGGTAGGGGCTGATGTTGGTGCATTCCGACACGGTGGCGTTGTGGCCTTTGGGGTCGGCGTCGTAGTCGTGGATAAATTTCTGGTAACGGTTGCGGAGGGAGAAGCCGATGATGACGACGT